>JAZNTY010000171.1:0-31499 GCA_045592005.1 Alistipes sp.
TTGGTCTCTGTCGGTGTACTTAGTCCACTACAACAATACGGGTCGTTCCCTTGCCATTCCGTCAAAATGGATTGCGTTTCAATCCTCGGCAAGTTAAGGCTCACTAACTCTCTTTCCTGCGCAGCTATCTGTCGCCGAGCGTTGCAAATCCACTACTTTGATAACAAAACGGGTCGTTCCCTTGCCATTCCGTCAAAATGGATTGTAACGCAATCCTCAGCAAGTTAAGCTACTACGCCTACAACAAAACAGTTATCAATATAAATTTATTGGTAGAGTTAAGTTTTATAAGAACTATTTTGTTTTTCGAAATATTATTACTACTTTTGCGGTCGAAATCAGGCGGTTATGGGGGTTGCACTACGGGTGCAGACTGAGTGCCGCCGTAGGTACTAACAATTAAAAAACAAAAAAACAATGAAAACACTTGCTATTAAAGCAGTATCTCGTGTTGAGTACGGCAAGAAGGCTACCAAGGCTGTTCGTCGCGAGGGTCTTATCCCATGCGTAGTTTACGGTGGTGGCGAGAATGTATCTTTTGCAATTGATGAGAAGGCTGTAAAGCCGCTTATCTACACTCCAAACTCTTATATTGTTGAACTTGATATTGAGGGTAATAAGGAGTTAGCAGTTCTTCGTGATGTTCAGTATCATCCAATTCGTGAGCAAATTCTCCACATTGATTTCTATCGTGTTCAGGAGGGTAAGCCTGTATCTATTGCTGTACCTGTACGCCTTACCGGTAACGCTGAGGGTGTTAAGATTGGTGGTAAATTGGCTCTCTCTGCTCGTAAACTCGTTGTTAAGGGTATGCTTGAGAACTTGCCTGATGAGTTGGTTGTAGATGTTACTCCACTTAAGGTTGGTCAGACTATCTTCGTAGGCGATCTTCAGTTCGAGGGTCTTCAGTTTGTATCTCCTGCAACTCAGGCAGTTTGCGCAGTTCGTGTAACTCGTGCTTCTCGTGGTGCAGCTGCTCAGCAGTAATCACTGAACGAAGATGAAATATCTTGTTGTCGGTTTGGGTAATATAGGCGCTGAGTACGCTGAAACCCGACACAACATTGGTTTCAAAGTGTTGGATGCCCTTGCTGAGGCATCCGACACTACTTTTATCTCTGCACGCTATGGTGCTGTGGCGACTCTACGCCATAGGGGACATATTGTAACTCTGCTTAAGCCGTCGACATATATGAATTTATCAGGCAAGGCGGTGAGATATTGGCTTAATGAACTAAAGATAGATAAAGCCAATATGTTGGTGGTTGTTGATGATATAGCTCTGCCATTTGGAGAACTCAGAATGCGCACTAAAGGTAGCGATGGAGGGCATAATGGACTTAAAAATATAGCTGAGTTATTACAGAGCACCGACTATGCTCGTTTGCGCTTTGGTATAGGTGGTGATTTCAGTCGAGGACATCAGGTAGACTATGTTTTGGGCGAGTGGACTGCCGAGGAGCGAGAGAAGATGCCTGACAGACTCAAAGTATTTGGCGAGGCAATACTCTCCTTTGTGTCGATAGGCTTAGAAAGGACTATGAACAACTTTAATAAAAAATAAGAGTTTTAGGGCAACTAAAACTCTTATTTTTTGATGTTATATCAGTGATTAGTTACTAAATATTCATCAGGACAGTTACAGGTGCAATCTTTTCAAGACGCTCACGACCACCGATTTCAGGGATACCTACAAGGAATACAAACTCCTTTATGCGCACCTTATAAGGTTTGCCCTCGCGGTATATGGTCAGCTGCTCAAGGGATTTTGCTACGCCCTCAGCAGTACCGCCTGTAGCTAAAACATCATCAAGGATGGTAATCTCGAAAGTATCTCCGGTAGGTACACCGGCAGCAATATCGCTAAGACGGTAATATAGGCGGTCAAAACCGTACTCTTTCTCAATCTTAACCTCCACAAGGTCGCCCTCATTGAATGGAAGCTTTCCCGACTTACGCATTGGAATAACATTCTCCACAACACTTGGAATACTCAGCAGGGGCGCTGCAAATAGAAATGCGCGAGCTTCTGGAGCGGCTACATTTGGTGCTGTGGTTGCTTTATTGAGAGCCTCAATAACCTCGCCAAAAGCCTGACGAGATTGTAAGAATGGGATGATGTCGATAAAGTTAATACCCTCCTTTGGGAAGTTTTTGTAAAATTTTAGAGTCTCTAACATAGTTCAAATGATTAACTGTCACAAAGATAGTAAATTACTGTAAAATTTGCATCATTTGGCGACGGTGTTTTTCAAATATTTGGTCAACTTTGTTATTAAATTTGATAATATCTATAGGCATAGTTTTCGGAGGCTTGATATCATTATTAATCTTCAGCGCTCTCCGTGTTACCTCTTTATTGAGATACACCCTCTTTGCGTCGTGAGTATAGGCTTTGGCTACAAAAGTTCTGCCTAAGTCGTACATAGCTCTACCACTTACGCACTTAGGTATGCCGTGTTTCGCCGCAACCCATACCGGAACAGCCATGCCTGCCACAGGATGTCCAACGATTACATCCATACGAGGAGTACTGCTGCAAACAATAACAACGCTAGCAACGCTTGAGTAGCGAGGAACAACATAGTTTACATCTCTGTATGGTGCATCATTGGCGAGGATATCTCCTTTATCGGCACTCCAGAAGCAACGGGAGTAGCCTATAAGATCCTTTGAGGCAAAACTCTTTACACCCTTCATCTGTTCCATAACAGTGTTATATCTTCTTATGGAGCTACCTCTGGCATCATCTCTACCGGCAAAGGAGAAGTTGGTTCTTACATCAAACTTTTCAACATCGTATCGGCGATATCCGTCTGACCAAATCTCAAAATAGGCGCAATTCCCCTCAGCATCGCCCACACCAATATTTGACTCAAAGTCGGGATATCGGTTATGGCTGGCAACTAACTCTTCAAACTCATCTACAGTCCTACACTGGCGCAGTGCTCGGCATAACAGAGAATATTTTGTTCGTGTATATTCCTTTGTTTGAGGCTCTTGGCGGAGGTTCTTTGTTGCGGTGCTGATACCTCCAAACCCTACCTCGTTAATTCCGGCTAAAGCAGTCTCTCCAACGCGCACATATGAATTAATAAGAGCTGTATAGGCATACTTTCCGTCATCAAAATAGGCTACACGGCAGTCATTTGTTGCTGTCTGGTCGCGGTGTTTCCACAGCATAACCTCACCCTCTTTTGATTTACTACGGGATATAATTGCTGAGGAACAAGCTTCTGCTCTGCCCCAACAGAAGAGTAAAATAAGTATTATAGAGAGTCTTTTCATAGGCTATCGTATAGTTGTTTTATTGCATATGCTGTTGCGCGGTCAATAATTTGGCTGCGGTCAGTGCCACAGTTCATCTTCACAGCAAAGGCGCGTCGTGGTGTCGCAATACCTATCCATACGGTACCAACAGGCTTTCGGGCAGTGCCACCTGTAGGTCCGGCTATGCCTGTGGTAGAGATGGCATAGTGGCTGCCGGCAACCTTTTGAACGCCCTTTGCCATCTGTATAGCTACGCGCTTACTTACAGCACCATAGCGGATAATATCCTCTGCATTGACCCCTAAGATGTCGCTCTTCGAGTCGTTCGAGTAGCTTACAACGCCACATGAAAAGTAAGCTGAAGCACCCGACATAGCGGTAAACTTCGCGGCTATACTACCTCCGGTACAACTCTCTGCTACGGCAAGCGTTTGGTGGCGGGCAATAAGCGTTTGGTGTATAAGTTGCTCTACCGAGGCATCCTCAAAACCGACAATAGCCTCAGGAATAATCGTTCTCAGCTCCTCAAATTGCTTGTCAATTGTCTGACTCATACTCTCTCCGTCTACCTCATATGCCGATAAGCGCAGGCGGACAATATTTGGGGCTGGTAGGTAGGCTAAATGTAACATCTCCGGCAGGGCTGATTCCCAATGGCTGATGCGTGTAGCCAAAACTGACTCGGCTATACCCGTTGTTATCATTGTGCGATGAACGATAGCCTTGAGAGTAAATCTTTCTTTGAGTTTTGGAATAACCGTTTGGTCTATAAGGTTTCGCATCTCAAAAGGTACACCCGGCAACGATATAACAACCTTGTTATCTCGCTCAAACCACATTCCCGGAGCGGTTCCATGATGGTTATCTAACACAGTGCAACATCGAGGAACCAACGCCTGTGTGCGGTTAAGGTCGTTGAATGGAATGTTGCGCCTACTTAACAACTTTTCAATATTTATGGCTACACTGAGGTCGTAAATCATCTCTGAACCGAAGTATTCGGCTAAGGTACTCTTTGTAATATCATCCTTAGTCGGACCTAAACCTCCTGTGATGATGACAATATCGGTAGTGGTTAATGCACGGTCAAGGGTTGCAGTAATCTGTGCCTTTTGGTCACCAATGGATACCTGCTCACTAACTACAACTCCAATGTTATTCAGAGCTTTAGATATGTAACGGGTGTTGGTGTCGAGAACTTGTCCTATAAGTATCTCATCGCCAATAGTGATGATTGTGGATTTCATCGTTATTGTTTGTTTATCAGTTCTTTACAAATTTCGCCAACAAAGTTTGGACCGTTGTAGACATAGCCTGTGTATATCTGAACAAGTGTGGCACCCGCCTCCAACATAGCCTTTGCGTGCTGAGGAGTCATAATGCCGCCTACGCCGATAATAGGATATGTGCCATTTGACCGCTTATATACTCGGCGTACGACCTCTATAGAGCGATTGACTAAAGGTTCGCCACTGATGGCTCCGGCTCCTATCTTTTTGAGTTTATCGCTCTCGGTTTTAAGTCCTGTGTGGCGAACGGTGCCGTTTGTAGCAACAATGCCGTCTAAAGGGGTGTCGACCATAATATCGGTCATCATATCTATATCCTCATTTGAGAGGTCAGGCGAAATTTTTAGTAATATTGGGCGATATTGGTTCTGCCCGCGACGAAAATCGAAGAGAGGGTCGAGAATAGATATTATGCTCTGACGAGTACGCGGAACATACTGCTTAAATGTGGTGTTGTAGCTTACATTGACTGTAAAATAATCAACATATTGGTACAAATTTCTAAATACTCGCAGATAGTCGTTAGGCGCGTCTTGAGGCTCTGTTGCAGAGTTTTTACCAATGTTGCAGCCAATAATCACATTGTGGTTTGCATTGCGAATATTGGTAATAATCTGCTCAAATCCCTTGCTACTTAGACCTATACGATTTAATATAGCTTTGTCATCTGGAAGTTTGAACATGCGGGGTTTAGGGTTTCCACTCTGTGGCTGAGGAGTGACAGTTCCAATCTCCACAAACCCAAAACCTAAGGCTCCAAGCTCGTTGTAAATCTCTCCATTGCGGTCAAATCCCGCTGCCATACCTACAGGGTTGCGAAAGTGCATACCAAATACATCGCGTTCAAGGGCAGGGTCCTCGACAGCATACAACTTGCGCATAAGCCATCTTGCCCCTGGAATTTTGCCTATGTAATGTAGTAGGAGCACAGTATAATTATGCACATTTTCGTCCCCTATGAGCGGAGCAAGAAACTTTAATAGACTAAACATATTACAAAGGTAATAAATTTTGGTTAAAGATGTACTTTACAAGTAAATTGATGGAGCCCAGACTCAATAAATAGTCTGTGGTGCAGACCTAAAAATACTCCTTGCGGTAATTGTAACTATTTCTAAGTGTTTCAAAGTCGCAACCAGCCTTCAGCGGCGCAGACTCAGTGGTAAGGTTGCAATAGTTATCAATTGTGTCGTTAAGGGTTTGCCAATCAATGTTTTGCGGATAGGTTGGGGAGCATTGTGGTGGGTACCAACCTTCAAGAGGTAAGTTAAAGTAGCGAGCGAGAGAGGCGACAGCCATAGCCGAAGCATTTGCCTTACCCTGGAGCGAGTAGCCTGCGATATGGGGAGTTGTGACAAACGCCTTTGCAAGCAAGGTTTTGTCTATATTTGGTTCATCCTCCCACACATCTATTGCGCAGTCAAGGTTACTATCAAGTAGAGCCTGTGTCTGAATAACCTCTCCGCGTGAGGCATTGATAACCACCGCATTACAATGCATAAGAGCGAGAGTATGGTTATTTATCATTCCACGCGTAGTGCTATTCAAAGGCGTATGCAGTGTAAGAATATCCACCTGTGGTAGGAGTTGTTCTAAAGTCACAAAGTCAAGGTTTTCGCGCTGTTGTCGAGGAGGGTCGCAACAGAGAACCTTGAAGCCCCAGTGCTCGGCATACTCTTTTACAAGTCGCCCAACATTTCCCACACCCACAATGCCCAAAGTGCGTTCTGTAGGTAAAAAACCATCGCGGCGGGCGAGCATAACAAGCACTGCTGCCACCCACTGAAGAACTCCACGAGCATTACATCCAGCGGCTGTTGTAACCTCAATATTATGATGTTTGCAGTACTCCAAATCTATATGGTCAAAGCCAATGGTAGCTGTGGCGATAAACTCGACCTTAGAACCTTCAAGCAGCTCACGACCACAGCGGGTGCGGGTGCGAATAATAAGCGCGTTGGCATCGCCTACTAAGGTTGGCGTAAAAGCCTCACCATCTGCGTAAACGACCTCTGCATAAGGTTCTAAAATACCCTTGATAAAGGGTATGGCTCTATCAATAATCACTTTCATTGTTACAAATATAATATAGGTGTGGTAAATTTGCAATAATTTTAGTAATTTTGTGGCATAAACCGTGCAGTATGGATATTAATAAACTCTTCAGATTTGGCTTTAGCCTCTCGTCGGGTAGTAATGATAATGCCGGCTACTACTTCCGAGATGCAATACCCACCCTTGATGCTCCCCTTGTGCTTGTTTCAGCACCCTGGGCAGTAACATCGGCGGCAGGACAGGGCGCGGCATATGCTCCGGATGCTATTATTGATGCTTCAACGGCAGTCTCGCTCTACGATGTGGTTTCGGGCACCACTATTGACGGCAAGGTTGCCACCGCAGAGGTGGATTATGACCTTCAGGAGAGCTCTCTACAGCTTGGTGGAGATGCTGCGAAGGTTGTGGCTCATATAGAGGATGGCGGGGTGCTCTCTGGCGACTATTTTGCCCGTAAAGTTGTGCGTATCAATTTGGGTTTTAGAGATATGCAACGCAGTGTGGGAAAACGCGTCTTTCGCTTTGCTGAGAAGGGTAAAATTGTAGGTGTTGTCGGTGGTGACCACTCTGTAGCTTTTGGTGCTGTTCGCGCTATAGCTTCGTTGCATCCCAATATGGGAGTGCTCTTTATAGATGCCCATAGTGATTTACGCCCAAGTGGTAAAATATTTGACTACTCGCACCTCTCAGTTGCCCGCAATATCGTTGATGAGATTGCACAGGTATCCAAATTAGTACAGGTAGGCGTGCGCGATATGAGTCGTGAGGAGTATGAATTTGCTCAAAAACATCCTCGTATTACTATGTTTAGCCATGAAAAACTTGCCGCTGAGCGTTTTTCAGGTCGTAGCTGGGGTGAGGTGTGTGACGATGTGGTAAAGTCATTGCCTGATAAGGTCTATATATCGTTTGATATAGATGCCCTCTCGCCTGAGTGCTGCCCACATACCAAGCGTCCGGTTGCTGGCGGTATGACTTTTGACGAGGCGGTGTGTCTAATAAATCATGTGGTAGAGTCTGGTAGAACCATCGTCGGCTTCGACCTTACAGAGATAGTTCCGGTTATGGAGTCGGGTGTAGATGCTGCCGTAGGCGCAAGAATGCTCGTCAAACTATGTGCTGCGGCGCTAAAATCGAATAATATATAGTTATGAAAAATGCAATAGTATCATTTGTTGTACTAGCCCTCTTTGGCTCATTCTTCTTCTCTTGTAAGCAGAATACTACACAAATCGCCACTGAGCGTGACTCGTTAAGCTATGTTATAGGTCTGAGTGTCGGTACATCGCTTATCAAGATGGACTCAACACTAAATGTGGATGTGCTCTGTCAGGCTATACAAGATGTATATAATTCAAACCAAAAACTCTCTATGGAGGATGCCCGCGACTACTATTTGGGTCAGCAAACCTACTATGTTCACGCCAAGGCAGAGGCTTACCAGGAGCAGTTTTTGACAGATTTGCGCAAGTCTAATAGAGATTATGTCCGCTTGCGTAATGGTGTCACATATAAAATCGTTAAGCTCGGCGACCAAAGCGTACAGTCATTGGTGTCGCGTGATACACTTCGTTTGGCTATCTCCATATACGACCAAGCGGGCGAGGTTGTTGCTGCTCAGGATACCATCTATAGCGCCTATCGTGACCTATTAGATGGTTTGAGAGAGGTTGTTAGAATTACCGGAAATGGTGGAAGTGTAGATGTCTGGGTCCCTTCGTCGCAAGCATACGGCTCAGAGGGAAATGATGAGTTGGGTATCAAACCAGACCAACTGCTTAACTATAAAGTGGATATTGTTGACATAAATTTCTATAATAAGAATAATAAATAAGATAATTTTACTACCTTTGTCGCGCAGAAAAAACAAATTAAACTAATTGTATATTAAAATGAAAAAGATTTTTAATGTTGCAGTTGTAGCACTTGTTTGTGGTGCTATGGCTGTCTCTTGCTGCTGCGGTGGCAAAAAAAGCTTGGTAACTAAGGGAGATAAGTCAAAGCTGGATACCCTCTCTTACGCTTTGGGTTCTAACTTAGGTTTCTTTACAGTGAACCAGATTGCAGATATCGATTTCAATATCGATAAGCTTGAGAATGGTATCGAGCAGGCTGCTTTTGGTAAGGGCAAGTGGAGCCCAGAAGAGGCACAGGAGGTTTTCCAGTCTCTTATTGGTCCTGTAAACGAGCGCTTTGGTCAGCTTATGCGCCAGAAGCAGGATACTACAGCTACAGCTGAGCCTATCGCAGTGTTTGCAAGAGAGGGCGAGCGTGATAGCCTCTCTTATGCTTATGGTTTGAATATCGGTAACGACCTTAAGGGAGCTAAGTATCCAATCCAGATTTATTGGTACCTTCAGGGCTTTGAGCAGGCTCGCGCAGGCGAGGGAGCACTCTCTGAGGAGGAGGTTGGTTCTTTCCTTCACAACTACTTCTCTGTAGTTTTCCCACAGCAGGAGCTTGAGGCATCAGAGGCTTGGTTGGCAAAGATGGAGAGCAAGTCAGGTGTTCATAAGTCTGAGAGTGGTCTGCTCTACAAGGTTGTTAAGGAGGGCGATATGAGTCGTTCTGCAACCGATGACCGTGACGAGGTTACTGTTCACTATACCGGTCGTGACCGCGATGGTGTTGTTTTCGACTCTTCAATCTTTGAGAATATGCCTAAGGAGCGTCAGGAGATGATGCGTCAGTATCAGCCAGATAGCTTTGATGAGAAAGGTAATATCATTGAGAATGAGCCTGTTACTTTCCCTCTTGACCGTGTTATTAAGGGTTGGACTGAGGGTATGAAGCTCGTGGGTCCTGGTGGTAAGATTGTTCTCTACATTCCATCTGATTTGGCTTACGGTCCTCGTGGCAACCAGGCTATTGCTCCAAATGCAGCTCTTGAGTTTGAGGTTGAGCTTATCGATGTTAAGCCTTACCAGGAGCCTGTTGTTGCAGAGCCTACAGAGGAGCAGCCTGCACAGTAGTAGTCTTCGATACTAAATAAAAAAGTAGCAGTTCGCCAAAATGAACTGCTACTTTTTTGTTTAAGTGTTATCTTAGAGTCGCGCCTTAATCTCTTTGGTCTGCTCCTCGTAACCAGGCTTTTCAAGTAGTGCGAACATATTCTTTTTGTACGCCTCTACTCCCGGCTGGTCAAATGGGTTAACACCAAGCATATATCCGCTGATACCACACGCCTTTTCGAAGAAGTATATCAATGCGCCGAGTGTACGCTCGTTAATCTCAGGTATCTCAACACGAAGATTTGGTACGCCACCGTCAATATGAGCCAACTGAACACCTAACTCAGCCATACGGTTGATGTCGCTTAAGCGGCGACCTGAGAGGTAGTTTAGTCCATCAAGGTTCTGCTCATCATCGCATACGCGAACTTCATATTTTGGAGCACCTACAGAGATGATGGTCTCAAATAGTGTACGCTCGCCATCTTGAATATACTGACCCATAGAGTGCAGGTCAGCAGTAAGAGTTACAGATGCCGGATAGATACCCTTGCCATCCTTACCCTCGCTTTCGCCATAGAGTTGCTTCCACCATTCGTTGATATTCATTAACTTAGGTTCATATGAGCCTAAAATTTCAATCTTCTTACCTGCGCGATAGAGAGCGTTACGAACGGCAGCATACTGAGCCGAAATATTATCCTCATAAGCAGTACCAGCCTTTGTAGACTCCTCTACAGCCTTAGCTCCGGCAACTAACTCAGCGATATCTACACCGCCGGCAGCCAATGGCAACAGACCTACAGGAGAGAGCACAGAGAAACGACCGCCCACATTGTCAGGAATAACGAAAGTAGGGTAGCCCTCGTTTGTAGCAAGAGTCTTTAGTGCGCCACGAGCCTTATCAGTTACGGCAACGATACGGTTTTTAGCATCCTCCTTTCCATAACGGCGCTCAATCTCCTCCTTGATGATACGGAAGGCGATAGCCGGCTCAGTAGTTGTGCCAGACTTTGAGGCTACAATGGTTGCAATAGAGTAATCTTTCAGAGCCTCAAGCATCTCCCCTAAATAGTCCTCAGAGATGTTCTGACCAGCAAAAAGTACGATTGGGTTCTTGTGGGTCTTGTGCAGAAGCTCGAATGAGTTTGTCATTGCATCAATAACAGCCTTAGCACCAAGATATGAACCGCCAATGCCAATGCAGATAATAACATCCGCAACCTGACGAAGTTTAGCCGCCTGTGCATTGATGGCATCAAGATGAGCCTGGTCAATTTCAGATGGGAGGGTAATCCAACCTAAAAAGTCGTTACCCTTACCTTTGCCTGCGTGTAGAAGTTCGTTCGCAGCAATGGCTTCATTCTTCAACTCCTCGGAGATGTTGATACCGGCTTTGCGGGTATCAAGTTTAATAAGTTCCATAAAATAATGTGTATTATAAGGTTATATAACTATTATCAAAAGCCCTCAAAGATATGAAAAAAAAATATAAAAAAAAAGTCAAAAAAAATGTGTGATAATAATTGGAAATCTGTATCTTTGTCAATGGATGAGCTACTCTCCCCAAAAGGGTATGATTAGACTTCAATTTGATAAAATCATAAAAACATAATTAACATGGGATTCTTTTCACTTACTCACGAGTTGGCAATCGACTTGGGCACCGCTAACACTCTTATCGTCTACAACGATGAGATTGTTGTTGAGGAGCCGTCTGTAATCGCGGTCGATCTCCAAGGAAAACTCAAAGCCTACGGAAACGAGGCTGCTCGCTACATCGGCAAATGTCCGGATAATCTTCGTACTATTCGCCCTCTTCAGAATGGCGTTATCGCCGATTTTGATGCCACTGAGCTTATGCTCAAGGGTATGATTGGTCGTATCAGAACCACAGGTTCACTCTTCTCTCCATCGCTTAAGATGGTAATTTGTATCCCTTCGGGTTCTACAAATGTTGAGATACGCGCTGTGCGTGAGTCAGCGGAGCACGCCGGAGGTCGTGAGGTGGCGATGATTTTTGAGCCTATGGCAGCCGCTTTGGGTGCCGGTTTGAATGTTATTGCTCCGGAGGGCAATATGATTATTGATATCGGTGGCGGTACCTCGGAGATTGCTTGTATCTCGTTGGGCGGTATTGTGTGCTCTAAGTCCATTAATATCGCGGGTGATGTCTTTACATCCGATATCAAGAATTATGTTCGTCAGCAGCATAATATCCGTATCGGCGAGCGTACAGCCGAGCTTATCAAGTGTCGTATTGGCGCTGCTCTGCCTGAGTTGGATGAAAGTGAGGTACCAGAAGACCTCTCAGTTAGCGGTCCAAGTGTGCTAACCTCACTGCCTCAGACTGTTACGCTTAACTATAGCGAGATTGCGTATGCTCTTGAAGACTCTCTTGCAAAGCTTGACCAGGCGCTGATGTCAGTGCTTACCGATATGCCGGCAGAGCTCTACTCAGATGTTGTTAAGAACGGTGTCTATCTTGCCGGAGGTGGAGCCCTTATTAGAGGTCTTGCTAAGCGTCTTTCGGATAAGACCGGTTTGCAGTTCCATATCGCTGAGGACCCTCTGCGCGCTATTGTTCGTGGTACCAATTTGGCTCTTAAGAATATGGATCGTTACTCATTCTTAATTCGTGCTTAGTTAGAGATTTAGACAACTTATATACGGCTGTCTGAGTTTTTTGGACAGCCACTTTTTTTGAGTATGCATAAGCTGATATATTTCTTCAAGAAGATTTATGTGCCGCTCCTATTTATTATACTGGAGGTTGTTGCCATATCTCTTTATGCCACCTCTTCGCCATATTCACAGGCGCGCACATTGGCTATCAGCCACCATGTTGTCGGTTGGGCAAATGGTCTATTTTCGGGGCTGAAAGGCTACCTTACTCTCCGTCACGATAATATAGCTCTTACAGAGCGTATTGCGGAGTTGGAGAGCCGCTTGAATGCATATCGAGAGCAACTGCCTGAGAACTTTGAACTCGGTATAGACCTCCATTCCGACCAATATATCGCCGGTAAGGTTGTCAGCAACTCTGTAAACCGTCTACAGAACTATATCGTTGTTAACAAGGGTCTGTCGGATGGTGTGCGTATAGGTATGTCGGTGCTCTCGGCTCAAGGTTATGCAGTGGGTAGTATAACAAACTGTTCCGATAACTTCTCTATTGCCGCCTCGCTGCTCAACACCTCTGTGCGTGTGAGTGCCCGCCTTGCGGAGGATAAGAGTATGGGTTTGGTCTATTGGCAGGGAGGAGATAGCCAAATAGCTCAATTTAACAATGTTCCTAAGTATGCCAAAATTGAGGCAGGGGATATTGTTGAGGCTATAGATTTCTCGGAGTACTTTCCTAATGGTACAATTTTGGGCAGCGTTGAGAGTGCTGTGTTGAATGAAGACCAGACGATGTATAATTGTATAATTCGCTTGGCTGCCGATATGTCGCGTATAGATAATGTCATCTTAGTTGACGGTCAAGATATCGACCAGGTGCGTAGGCTCAAATCTGAACCGTATCCTGTTGAGGGTACAGAGATAGATGCCAATAACTAATAACTACTTTGTAGGATATATAAAACTACTGCTCCGATGAAACATCTCACTCAATATCTGTTTTTCTTTGCTGTGGTGTTGCTTTCGCAGATTTTGCTCTTTAACAATCTGACTTTCAGCACCTATGTCGCACCATTGGTCTATATAGTCTGCATTATAATGATGCCTCTTGGAACTACGCCGCTCAAGATGATGTTTGTGGCTGTGGTTATCGGCTCTATTATGGATATTACAATGGGAACTATGGGGTTAAACCTGCTATCTACACTGCCTGTAGCATATTTTCGTCGTCCATTATTACAAATGGTAGCCTCTTATAGTGAGGTGGATGGCGATGGAGAGCCGCCAACCCGTATGCGTATAAGCCGTTTTCATAACTATGTTATCACAATGGTTGTTTTTCATAATTTACTCTTCTTCGGCGTTGAGAACTTGAGCCTTGCAAATTTTGGCTTCCTTACGCTTCGATTTCTCTGTAGCACCCTTGTAACTATAGTGGTAGTTTACTTGTTTATTATAATGTTCACACCAAAACTTGCAAGACGATGATTAATAACCCACGCAATGATAAATGGCGCTATAATACACTTCGTATTATTGTTATTCTTGTCTTTGTAGGCTTTGCAACCTTTGCCGGTTATTTGCAGATTGTTGAGGGCGAGGACTATGTTGATAAGGCGGAGGATAATATTATCCGATATATTATTACCTACCCTCCACGCGGAGAAGTTTTTGACCGCAATGGAGAGTACCTTATTCAAAATCGTATCTGCTATGACTTAATGGTTATTCCTCGTGAGACTTCACGCGAAGGTATTGACACTCTGCGACTTATGGAGATTACGGGCGAGTCTAAAAAACGACTTGTGCGCAGTTTTGCTAAGGCTCGTCAGCGTTGGCGCACTGCTTCTCCTGTTGTTAAGTACCTTTCGGCTGAGGCAAAACTGAAGATGGATGAGTGGAACCTCCCAGGCTTTTATACTGTACCTCGTACTGTGCGCCAATATCCTCGTAATATTGGAGGCAATCTACTTGGTAGTCTTAGCGAGGTATCGCAGAGCTTCTTGGACCGTTATAATGATGAAGGTTACTATACCCAGGGCGACTATGTCGGCGAGCAGGGTATAGAGTCTGCATACGAAATCCAACTGCGAGGTCAGAAGGGTCGTATTCGCCGAAATATATATGCCAACAACACCTCTACCGATGAGGTTGAGCGCGAAGCTATTCCGGGTAAAGATTTGGTTTGTACCATAGATGCCCGCCTGCAAGCTTTTGCCGAGGAGTTGATGAAGGGGAAGGTTGGCTCTGTTGTGGCTATAGAGCCCTCTACAGGCGAGATTTTGGTTATGGCATCCTCTCCGACCTTTGACCCGAATGAACTTGTTATCGGTCGTGAGCGAGGCAATAACTATATGCGATTGCTTAATGACCCACGCCGTCCGCTCTTTAATCGAGCTGTTACCTCTCCACAACCTCCTGGTTCGACTTTTAAGTTGCTCAATGGGCTTATTGGTCTGCAAGAGGGTGTGCTCAAACCACACTACCGATATAGTTGTAATAAAGGCTATCGTTCAGGCAGTGTGAAGATGGGCTGTCATGAACATCGCTCTCCGTTGGACCTTGATTTCGCTATTGCAACCTCTTGTAACGCCTACTTCTGTAATGTCTACCGAAATATTTTAGAGAATAAGAAGTATAAATCTCCAAAGGAGGGATATGAGGCTTGGCGCAACTATGTTGAACAGTTTGGCTTTGGTATTAAATTGGGAGCCGATGTTTCGAGCGAGCGAAAGGGAACGCTAAAGCATAGAGAGTATTATGATAAGCTCTATCGCCGTTCATGGAATGCGCTTACGGTTCTATCGGTATCTATCGGTCAGGGTGAAATTCAGGCAACATCACTTCAGTTGGCAAACTTTGCAGCCATTATCGCCAATCGTGGTTACTACTACACCCCGCATCTTGTTAAGAAGATTGCTGGCGAGGATGAGATTGATATCAAATATCGCACTCCACACTATACCTCTGTTGATAAGAAACATTTTGAGACCATTATTAAGGGTATGTGGCGCGGCGTAAATGTTGATGGTACCTGCCAACTTGCCAAACTTGAAGGCTTGGATGTGTGCGGAAAGACGGGTACAGCGCAAAACCCCTTAGGCGATGACCACTCGACCTTTATATCCTTTGCTCCCCGCAAAAAACCTAAGATAGCTATTGCCGTATATGTGGAGCATGGCGTTTGGGGCTCTACGGCTGCTGTACCTATCGCTTCGCTTATTGAGGAGATGTATCTTACCGATACTATTCGCCGCCCATGGTTGGTGGACTATGTGAAAAATTTGGAATTAGACTACTATAAAGCATATGACAGGCATAAGAAGAAATAGCAACGATATTCGCCTCTTTGGAGGCGTTGATTGGTGGACGGTTGCACTCTATTTTGTCCTTACTGTATTTGGTTTTTTGGCAGTGCTTAGTGCAAGCTTTGTTGAGGACTCAGAAAACCTCTTCAGCTTTGACCACGAATATATCAAACATGCAGTGTGGCTCGGTATATCATATAGCGCGGCTTTGGTTATTCTGCTTTTGGACCGCAGTATGTGGCATAAGTGGGCGTATATCATCTGTTTGGTGCTTGTAGGAGTTGTGTTGCTTACCTTCACACCTTTGGGTAAGACGGTAAATGGTGCTCGTGCGTGGTTGGGTATTGGTGGCTTTACCCTCCAACCGATGGAGTTGGCGAAGGTTGGTGTGTCTTTGGCTGTAGCGCGTATGATGAGTACATACGGTTTCTCGGTGCATAAATTTGGCGATATGGTCAAGGTGTTAGCTCTGATGGCTGTACCTATGGCTATTGCTGTGTTGCAAAATGATACCGGCTCTGGATTGGTCTTTGCCTCATTCCTCTTTATGTTCTATCGTGAGGGGTTGGATCATTGGATTTGCGTGCCGATAATATTCTTTATCACACTGCTTATACTCTCGTTTTTACTCTCGCCAGGAGTGCTTTTGGTGGCGATAATTATCATCTTTACCTTCAGCGCTGGTATGCTTATGCGTGACCGTTGGAAGATATGCATCAAGTATGTAGCGTTGCTATTTATCTCCAGCCTGCTGCTCTTTTTGATATTCGGTGTGGCGCTGTCGTGGGTTAATGACTACTATAATATTTTACTCTATACAACCATGCTTTCTATGGTTGCTGTTGTAGTATATGCCTACCGCGCAAATATCCGTAAGCTCTACTTCTTGGTACTTTTCTTCTTTGTTTCGGTAGTCTGCCTGCCTACATCAGATATGGTGTTTCATCATCTTAAGGCGCACCAACAGAACCGTATTCGCACCTTCCTCGGTCAGGTTGACGATAAGGATTTGCTCTACAATGTCAATCAGTCAAAAATAGCCATTGGCTCAGGAGGCTTCTTTGGTAAGGGTTATATGGAGGGCTCGCAAATACGCTACGGTTTTGTGCCTGAGAAACATACCGACTTTATCTTCTGCACCATAGGTGAGGAGTTTGGTTTTGTAGGTGCTGTAATACTCTTTGTGTTGCTGTGTAGTTTGGTGTTGCGCCTTATGCGTATGGGCGATAGACAGCTTGAGACCTTTGGACGAGTCTATTGCTATTGTGTGGCATCGATAATTTTCTTCCACTGCTGTATCAATATTGGTATGACTATGGGTATTGTGCCTGTTATGGGTATCCCTCTGCCATTGATAAGCTATGGCGGCTCCTCGCTGTTGGGTTTTTCAATATTAATCTTTGTGGCTTTGGCATTGGATGCCTCGCCAACTAAATATCAATCTTCACTTAGGCAATGGTAAATTTTAGAGATATGAGAACACTATTTTTACTTCTTATTCTTGCTATATCATTTGTGGGTTGCGATAAAGAGCCTGCACAGAGCAAGAAAACAACCAAAACGGTCACTTTTGAGGATTTCTCTTTTGATGGAGGCGATGCAGAGAACAATACCTCTGTAAATGGTGCTTGGTGGGAGCAGTATATCGACTCACAGCAATATGGCGGTTCGCTACTTTATGGCGGCAACGGTTATGCGTGGTATGATAATGCTACTACTCTTACCTCCTATCTGCCGGATTATTGGTCCGATGGCACTTTCTTTGGTGGAGGTATAGCTATCTCGGACTATGTAGCCAGCCCTACAACTCCAACCTATGAAGAGCAGTTGACAATAGGTTTAAGCCCTGTTTCGGGTAAAAACTTTGCTGTTTGCTATGTAGCTACCAATCAGGCTCCTCCGTTTATTGAGTTTAAGTATGGTGAGGGTGTTGTTGAACAACTTTCAGTAACTTCTACGGTCTATACCAACTTTGTTGTGCAGAATGGTAATGCTTTCAGTTCGGCAATGCCTTCTAATGGCTATATTCGCATTACAGCTACCGGTGTGGATGCGTTGGGTAATAAGACCGGAGAGTTGGAGATGTTGCTCTTTAATGGTCGTTCAGTCTCCGGATGGCGTAAATGGTCGCTTAGTGCCTTGGGGACTGTTAAAAGAGTCGAGTTCCGTATGTATGAGGGTACTACTGAGAATGGTCAACATATAGACTCTACGGCAGAGTACCCAACCTATCCATTCTATTTTGCAATGGATGATATTGTGGTTACAAAATAGTATTGATAGAGAAGAGATGAACAGAGGGCTGTACTTATTTTCGTACAACCCTCTGTTGTAATTTGCTATATTGCATATAATTTCGTATATTTGCAAACAAGAGCACTTTGCGATAGAGTGTTACAACTAAAATCTTCCCCAATATGATGAAATCTTTGCAATTTTTCCTGGTTGTATTAGGCTTTATATTGTCGACAAATATGGTTTATGCGCAGGACAAACCCGTATATTTGCACACTCTTGAGCCTATAGGTAGTAAATATTATTCTCGTGCAGACAAGATGAGTGATAATTTGGAGTTGGGTGGGCTTACATACACTAAAGGCGTTGCTTTGAAGGCTAATGAGGGCAACTTTGTAGAGTGGAATATTGGTGGCAAATACAAGACTCTCTCCTTCATTCTTGGCTCTTCGCCATGGCACGATCCCTCTCATAATAAAGGTATTTTGGTAATTTCAGGAGATGGTCGTAGAATTATGGACCGCATAATTACTACCTATGAGTCTCCGCAGTGGGTTACACTTGATATTACGGGTGTTAAAGTTCTTAAGTTTTATCTTGCAAATGATGATGCTGATGTAGGTCTTGCAGATGTAGCTCTTTGGACAGCAAACCAAAAACCATATTGTACCTCTGCGCTCTCTTTGGTAAAGGGCGATAAACCTATAATGCTTTGTCGAGACCTTATGCCTTATCGAATAAATTCGGGTCATACAATATGTTCCTCAAATATGAGATTTGTTGACCCTGAAGATAGGTTGGGTTATATAGCAGAGAAACAGCAGATACGGATAAGTGGCGAGCGCTATGACAACGGCATAGATGCCAATGCAGGTATGTCGCTTATAGGTCACCCGGAGGCGCGAAGCTTTTTTAATATAGATGGCAAGTATTCAAAGATGACCCTTCTTGTTGGTCCGCAGGATAGCGATGATGGAACACTTGATAGGGGTTGGTTTGTTATCAAGTCCAATGATAAAATTATCTATGAAAAAGAGATTAAGGAGGGCGAGTTGGCTACAGAGCTCTGTTTAGATATTACAGACTCCCGCTTTTTGGAGTTTACGACTCAGCAGGCTTCGGGTTCGCTGAGAATTGGTGTTGCAGACTGTATACTCTATCCAAAAGGCTATTCTCTGCCGGCAGATGTTGCAGATAGACCAAAAGAGCGAACTATTGGGGCAACGGACCGCCTCAAGTCGCTGCCTGATATGTGCAAACTTATTACCAATATCTCTCCTTTTGCCATTGGTGGCGGTATGTCGCGTAAGTCGGCTCTCTTTGAGGATACTTCACAGTATGTAACCTTCTCTATGGGTGGAGTAAAGTATAGCGAGGGTGTTGTTCTGCAATCCAGCACACACTTCTTTAATAATAATACCGGAGCGCATGTGCTTTTCCATCTGGGTGGCGAGTTTGACTATGTTAGCTTCACTACAGGCTGGGTAGGTATTTGTGGCGTGCTGAAGAACGATTGGTTGAGGGTCTATGCCGACGATGAGGTTGTGTTACAGGTGCCACTTAGAGCCACCGATCCTAATCGTCACTATGTTGTGCCTATTCACAAGTGTAAAGTGCTCAAATTTGAGAAACTCGGTATGGCGAGTATGAACCATCCGGCATTTGGTTTGGGCGATATGGTTGTCTATCGTGGCGAGCCGAAGGCAAACGATCTCTTTGTTCATCCTGTGCCTGAGTGTCCGGAGGAGATAGATCTTATCGACCTTAATAAGCCATATATTCACTATGTTAGCTCGGCTATGGATGTCAAGCGACTCTTTGATGGCACTTCTCAACGAGAGTTCTTCTCAATGCCCGGTGGGAGTCGTATCTATAAGGGCTTTTTGCTCAAAACCAGCGTTCATTTTGACTTGGAAATGGGTCCTACTTCGGAGCCGACAACCGGTATTATGGCTCCGGCATTGGGAGCCTCGTTTATGGTCGGTGCTGTAGGCGGTGCGACAATTTCTGCCGTAGCTCCATTTGGAGCACTGTTGGCTCTTGCTGCGGGAGGTACAGCACATGAGTCATCTTGTGCCGCCTTCAATACTTGGGGGGTATATAACACCCTGACTTTTACCGTAGCATGCCGTCTGCCTCACAACACCATTGATACTATTGACCTTAAACACAACCCTATTGAAAAGCTGAAAATTGGTGCAGATGGAGAGGTTATCGCAGAGTTTGAAATTCACGATAAGATGCAACCTACAACCTTTACAGTCCCTATCAACGGCTGTCAGCAACTTATGTTCTGGCTTGAGTGTGGTGGCTCAAATTCAGGTCAGTTTATCTTCTATGACCTAAAACTAAGCAAGAGTAATAAGATAGAATATAATATTCCTAATATCAAAGACCGCGATACCAGCCCTGTGATATTGGCACCGATAGAGCCTTACGAATTTGACTATACAAAATCTCTCCCTGAGAAGATTGATTGGAGCACTCCAGCCCGATATGGAGTGGATAATATCGACTCATACTACAAGTCTCTCAAGGAGTTCTTTGCAGAGGTTGATGATTTTATCGAGAATATGAACGGTGTAAAGTATAATACCGTAAGCCGTTATGTCAAAACAAATGACGGTCAAACTTACCGTTCCATTTCTATTCAGTCTCCGCTGGGAGATAAATATAGCTTCTTAAAGCTTGTGGAGCGCAATAAGCAGATTATACAGAGCATAAATGCTGTCAAACTTTCTGTTGCTTCGCTGAAGGTGTCCTATGGTTTGGCTACAGCCTCTATTTTGCAGGTTGACCTAAGAAACACCACCCTTAAGGAGGTGCGTCAACAACTAAAGGGGTCAATGGAGCGTCTTAAGAACTGCGATGAACAACTCAAAATACTTGCAGCAGAGAAGCAGTCCGAGATTGACCGTATTGGAGAACTTATACAGAATGCTCTTGATTTAGACGGCATCGGCTCTTCAGAGAAGGAGATATTTATTAAGTGATGCTCTTAATTTATAACCATCTTTGCAGTTTGGAGTCTGTTGAGTAATAACGGCTAAAATATAGAGCTATGGAAAATTTAAGTTTTTTTATCGACTATTACAACCTCTTTCGCCTTGCGGATGAGGAGTTGGAACAGATAAAAAGGGATGCTGCGGCAGGCGATGCTGAGGCGTGCTATAAGTTGGGTCGTTATCACTACTGTGTGCGCCCGGAGGAGGACTCGGTAGCTCAGGCTGAGCGACTCTATGTCGAGAGTAGTGCTGGAGGTGTTGATGATGCAGATATAGCTATCGCCGTTATGTGGGACCATGGCAATATGGGTATTGTTGATCGTGCCAAATCGCGAGCGCTGATTAGAAGAGGTCTGGAGAAGAATAATGAGTTTGCTGCCGACCTCTATCTGCGCCGAATAATATATGGCACTTACGGTTATAAGCAAGATTTTAAGACTGCAAAACAGGTTATTACCGCTCTTATGGAGAGTAATAACCCTCGATGGTACTATCTTATGGGATGTCTGCTCCAGGAAGAGGGCGATTTGAAGGCAGCCTGCAAGTGGTATGAGAGGGCTCTTGAGGAGGGAGTCATAAGCGCTTATTCCGATGTTGCTATTGCAAAAACTCATGACAACGACTACAATGTGGTTGATTTTGAGCAATATGTTGAACTTTTGTTGGCAGGATGCGATGCGGGAGATGCTTTCTCAATGTACTCTATTGCGGTGACTATGCTTTCTATGTATGATAGTGGGCAGGGTGGCACAAAAGAGAGAGAGTATATACTATCGAGTTTGAAGCAGGCTGTGGCTTTAGGCTGTGGCGCCGCTGCTGCTTGTTTGGGCGAGATTTATCGAGAGGGTCTGTGTGATGTGCCTAAGGACTTAGAGGCAGCTTTTGGGTGGTATGCTAAAGGAGCTATTCTGGAGAGTGGAGATTGTTATGAAGCTCTGTTTGATATGATATGTGCCGGCGAGAGTCACTGCGGAATAGAGTTTAGGGATAATTGTGCCCTCAATGGAGCAAGGCGTGGCAATGAACGAATGAAGCAGCAAGTAGTCATAGCTTATAAAGAGGGTCGCTTAACAGCTTTTGCCTCCGAGATAGAGTTGTACTATCTCTCTATCTAATCATCACTTTTTACATTATTGCAAAAAAATCAACGAGGTCTAATCAGACCCCGTTGACGACACACACATTATAATTGATAACCTCTTTTAGAAGTGGAAATCCACACCTACACCCCAAGCCCAACGAGAGTACTTGAAAACATCTTTGCCACCCAAGCCGAGTGAGTTGCCGTTGTAGCCGGTCTCAACAACCTTCTCTACATCTGTATAGAAAGGCTTCATTACACCAGCATTCAGGCGGATATGCTCGCTAAAGTTGTAAGCAAAACCAAGACCTACAGTATGCGCATCGCACTGGAAATCGAGGTCTGAGTACTTAGCAGGGTCAATATTGAAGTCGGTAAACTGATAACCGGCAGATACAAGCCACTTGTTGTTGATATAGTACTCCACACCAGCCAAATATTCGTTGGTATTGCCCAATATCGCAGCGGTGTAGCTGTTGTTAGCTTTGTTGTCAAAGTAGTGGTGCCACTCAAGGGTCAACTTAACTTTGTCTGCAAAGGTGCGACTTGCAGCTACAGCTAACTGCGCCGGCATATCGGCATCAGTCACAGCACCGTCTGGGAAGATGCCGCTAATTACGGGGTCCTTTGCAGATACCTCAGCAGCCTTAGTTGTAATGTCTATAGCAGAGCGGAACTCATATTTTACACTTGCAGCCCAGCCTTTGTGGTTGAACATCAGTGCAACAACGGGCGAAATAGCCCAACCGGTCTGCTTAACATCCAACTCGTGGTCTGAGGTCATCGCTGCATAGGTCATATACTGAGTATAAGCAGCTACAGCCTCTGCATTTCCAGCCTGAGCACCTGCTGCATACTGATTAGCCATAGTCTGGAAGAATACCGGAGCTGAGCCCATAGTCTGTGTAAGAGGGTTATACATCTGGATGTTCTTAAGATATCCGGTGTAGCTCTTTGAAGCGTAATTCAAGCGAGCTTGAGCCGCTACTGAAAGCCAATTAGTAATGCGGAATGAAAGACCTAACTGACCCTGGAAAGTCATTGCGCTACCCTTGATATTCATATCCATAGAGTAAGGGAAACCTTGCTGACCATTTGTTATGCTCATACCCACACCAAAAGGTATCTGCGATAACATACTCTCAAAAGAAGCCAAGCCATTTTCGTACTTTGCAGTACCTCCTCCGCCACCGATTCCGAACGATGCCATAACCGCCCAACGCTTTTTCTTCCACACAAGGTCAAAGCTCGGAATTACCGGTGCGAAGGTCTTGCCTACAAATTCCTTTGTATTATTACCTGTATTGTTTGTGTTGTATGCGAACGGAGCAAAAGTAGATGTTGTTGAACGCTCCTGTGTTACTTGCTGAATGCTAAGTTGAAAGTGAAAGCCGTCACTCATAAACGATGCTCCGGCAGGGTTGTGATATACTGCATCAGGATCAAGGGTTGTTCCTCGCGCAACGCTACGCAGGTATGCGGCTGCGTGATTAGTATTCACATTAGTACCGCCTGCAAATGCTGTTGCTACCATGGCGGTAGAGATAAGTGTAAGTAGAATTTTCTTCATTTCTTTTCTGAATTTTTACATTGTCGGCAGCGAAGATAGTTTATAGTTGCGGTCTTGAAAAATTTTAGTGATATTCAGTGCTTTTTAGGGATATTTTCGTGGGATTTAGTGGTTAAATGCTGTATTTGGGGGCGAATTGCAGTGATTGTATAGCTACTTATTAGCTAAAAATAGAGATTTTGACAGAGTCTTTAGTAGATGTATTTTGCTGTTTGGATAAAAAAAGTTACATTTGTAATGGCGTAATATAGTCGGAGTACAAACCTTAAAAACTCTTTTATATGGCAAAGATTTTGATCTCATTTTTGGGAACGGGAGCTAAGTCTGAAAATAGAACATATCGCCCTGCGACATATAGATTGAATAATGCGGACTATCAAAGCTCTTTTGTTTCGTCTGTTATTAGAGGGGCGTGTGGCATTGATAAGATGATACTTATCGGCACAGCACACTCAATGTGGGAGGAGGTCTATAGGGTCTTTATGGAGCAAAATGGTTGGAGTGTTGACCAAAATTTTCATGTTGACTTAGGTCTTGCTTGTGATGAATATAATAGCGGAACTGAACTTAATGTGCTCGACGGGAAACAATATAATGGAAAATCATACAAGCAGCACATAGAGGAGGCGATGGGTAATGGCTCCAAAGTGGTGCTCGTAAAATATGGTCTAAATCAAGATGAACTTAGAGAGAATGCATCCATTATTTTAGGCTTAGAGAGCATTCTTAATGATGGCGATGAACTTATTGTCGATGTAACACACTCGTTCCGCTCGCTGCCTCTTTATATAATGAATTTGTTGATATACCTGCGTAATGTCAGTAGTAAAAGGGTTACTATCTCGCACATCTACTATGGTATGTTAGACTATATACGGGAGAATAATGGAGTTGCCCCTGTTGTTGACCTTTCGGAGTTGCTAAAGCTGAATGATTGGATTTCGGCAGCACACAGTTTTAGCCGCTTTGGTAATGGTTATAAGATTGCGGAGCTATTGGAGGCAGAGGGCGATTCTAAAGCAGCAAATGTAATTAAGAAGTTCTCAGAGGTTAAAAACCTTAATCATTTGGTGGAGATGCAAAATCAATATAACAATCTCAACTGCTACTCTAAAGCTCCGGAAAAATGGTCATCTATTGCCAAGATGGTTGTACCAAAGGTTATTTCGGAATTTTGTCAAAGTACAAGAGTGGATGGTAATGATAGTTATAAGGTCTCTAACTACCAATTTAAGATTGCTAAGTGGCATTTTGAACATATAAACTATTTTGCAGCTTATACAAACCTTTCTGAGGCTGTGATATCTCGATGTGCGGAGTTTGTCCTGAGTTACGAAGGACAGCGCTTAGAGTTGGTTCACGACAAGGACTTTAGAGAGGCTGTAAAAGATTATCTAAAGGGTGTAGCACGATTAGATAGTAGAGATTTGTTACATGATTGGTATATCTTATGGAGCGATATTGCACCACGACGCAATATGCTTGCACATGCTCATGATACGAATGGTGGACAGTATGGCGTAGAGGATATGAAGCAGTCTCTTCAGGGCTTTATAAATAGATACCCAACGCTTGTGCAGTCTGGGAGAATGGCAGTGGCTTCAATGTCGATATTTAATAGGGTGATGAGGAATTATGAGAGTCGGGTTAATGATTGATTGAAAAACATATATCCAAAGAGAGGGCTGTTCCGCAAGAACGGCTCTTTTTTTCTGAAAAAGAGTGTGAAAAAGATAAATAATTCGTAACTTTGCACAATTATATGCAAAAATGTAAAACAGGTATAGTTATGAAGTTTCAAGAGTACAAAAATCTCAATCTGCCACAGACCGCTGATGAGGTTTTGAAACTGTGGGATGCGGAGGATACATTCCGCAAGAGTATATCGACACGCGAGGGTCATCCTGCGTTTGTCTTTTATGAGGGTCCGCCTTCGGCAAACGGTATGCCGGGCATTCATCATGTAATGGCTCGTACTATTAAGGATATCATCTGTCGATATAAGACTCAGCAGGGTTACCTTGTTCATCGCAAAGCTGGTTGGGATACTCACGGTTTGCCTGTTGAGTTGGGTGTTGAGAAGAGCCTGGGTATCACTAAGGAGGATATCGGCACAAAGATATCGGTCGAGGAGTACAATCGTCACTGTCGTCAGGATGTGATGAAGTATACCGATGTGTGGAGCAATCTTACTCGCCAAATGGGTTATTGGGTAAATCTTGATGACCCGTATATCACATATGACAACAAATATATCGAGACTTTATGGCATCTGCTTAAGCGCCTTTATGACAAGGGTCTGCTCTATAAGGGTTACACTATTCAGCCATACTCTCCGGCTGCGGGTACCGGTCTCTCTACCCACGAGTTAAACCAGCCTGGCTGTTATCGAGATGTGAAAGATACCACCTGCACCGCGCAGTTTTTGGTTGTGCGCGATGAGAAGTCTGAGCACCTATTTGAGGATGTTGAGGGCGAGCTCTACTTCTTGGCATGGACTACCACGCCGTGGACTCTGCCGTCAAATACAGCACTCTGTGTAGGACCTACTATTGATTATGTTAAGGTAAAGTGTCTAAACCCTTATACTAACATTCCGCAGACTATTATCATGGCATCGGACTTGGTTCCAACCCTCTTTGATAAGAAGATGAAGGGTAAGTACACCGTTACCGACTGCCACTATTCGGGCAAGGAACTTGAGGGTGTAAACTATCGTCAGCTCATAGAGTGGGTTAAGCCTATGGAGCAGTATGGCGATGCGTTTAGGGTAATTGTTGGCGACTATGTAACCACCTCTGATGGTACCGGTATCGTCCATATTGCACCGACCTTTGGTGCTGATGATGACCGCGTGGCTAAGGCGGCAGGTATAGCTCCGCTTTTTGTAGTTGATGCAGCTGGCAAAAACTGTCCTATGGTAGACCGTACAGGTCGTTTCTACCGTTTGGAGGATATGGATGCCGACTTTGTTGCTAAGTATGTAGATACTCAGCTCTATTCTCTGTGGGCAGGTCGCTATGTAAAGAATGCTTATGATAAGGATGCTACAGAGAACTCTCCACTGCTTGATGTGGATATCTGTGTGGCTTTGAAGGCTGAAAATAAAGCGTTTAAGATAGAGAAGCATACCCACTCTTATCCACACTGTTGGCGTACCGATAAGCCGGTGTTGTACTACCCGCTTGACTCTTGGTTTGTGAAGGTTACCGCCCTGCGCGAGCGTATGGTGGAACTCAATAAGACCATCAAATGGCAGCCGGAGTCTACAGGTAGTGGTCGTTTTGGTAAGTGGCTTGAAGGTCTTACAGATTGGAACCTTTCGCGCTCTCGTTTTTGGGGTACTCCACTGCCAATCTGGGCTACTGAGGATTACTCGGAGATTAAGTGTATCGGCTCTGTAGAGGAACTTATTGCAGAGATTGAGCGTTCTGTAGCTGCGGGCGTGATGACGGAGAACCCATACAAGGAGTTTGTCGTTGGTGATATGTCTAAGCAGAACTACTCTGTGGAGCGTCTCGATTTGCATAAGCCTTATGTAGACCGTATTGTGCTGCTCTCCTCTAAGGGCGAGCCTATGCGCCGAGAGAGCGATTTGATTGATGTTTGGTTTGACTCTGGCGCAATGCCTTATGCACAATTGCACTACCCATTTGAGAATGCAGATAAGTTTGATACCGTATTTCCTGCTGATTTTGTGGCTGAGGGTGTTGACCAGACTCGTGGTTGGTTCTATACGCTGCACGCTATTGCAGTGATGCTTTTCGATAGTGTAGCATTTAAGAATATCATCTCTAATGGTCTTGTGTTAGATAAGAACGGTAACAAAATGTCTAAGCGCTTAGGTAATGCTGTAGATCCGTTTGAGACTCTGGAAAAGTGGGGTGCAGATGCTACTCGCTGGTATATGATTTCCAACTCACAGCCGTGGGATAACCTCAAGTTTGACGACGAGGGTATCAAGGAGGTATATCGCAAGTTTTTCGGTACTCTCTATAATACCTACTCTTTCTTTGCCCTCTATGCAAATGTAGACGGCTTTACAGGCAGAGAGGCAGAGGTTCCTGTAGCTTCGCGTCCGGAGATTGACTGCTGGATACTCTCAGAGCTCAATACTTTGGTGCAGACTGTTACTAACTCTTTAGAGGACTATGATCCAACACCGGCTGCCCGTGCTATACAGCAGTTTGTGGACGAAAACCTCAGTAATTGGTATGTGCGCCTTAATCGTAAGCGCTTCTGGGGTGGCGAGATGAATAGCGATAAACTCGCTGCTTATCAGACACTCTATACTTGTCTTGAAACGGTGGTTAAGTTGCTTGCTCCATTTGCACCGTTTATCAGCGACCGTATCTACCGCGACCTTAATGCTGTTAGTGGTCATTGCCAGGAGCCTTCAGTACACTTATCATCATTCCCTAAGGTTGATACCTCGCTTATAAATGCCGATTTGGAGCAGATGACAGCCGTTGCGCAAAAACTCACTTCTATGGTGCTGGCTCTGCGCCGTAAGGTAAATATCAAGGTGCGACAGCCGCTGACAAAGATACTTATTCCGGTTCTCGATGCACAGATTGAGCGCTATGTGGAGTCTGTTAAGACTCTTGTTGCCGGCGAGGTCAATGTCAAGGAGGTTGAGCTTATGCATAACACCACCGGCATCATTACTAAGCGTATCAAGCCTAATTTCAAGACCTTAGGTCCTAAGTATGGTAAGTATATGAAAGCTATCGCTTCGCTTGTTGCGACATTTAGTCAGGAGCAGATTGCTGCTGTTGAGGCTGGCGAGATTACAAGTTTGGATATGGGTGCTGAACAGATTGAGGTTTGTGCAGCAGATTTTGAAATTACTTCGGAGGATATGCCGGGTTGGTTGGTTACCTCGGAGGGTAAACTGACTGTGGCTCTCGATATCACCATCACACCTGAACTTGAGCGTGAGGGCGTGGCGCGTGAGTTGATTAACCGTATCCAGAATATCCGTAAGGAGTCTGGTCTTGAGGTTACTGATAAAATTCGTGTTGAGATTGAGGATATTGATGCTGTACGCGATGCTGTGGCTGAGTATGGCGGCTATGTAGGTCAGCAGACTTTGGCTGTTGAGGTCGTTTGTGCCGCAGTACCACAAGGCGCTATTGTTGTCAACTCTGATGTTAACGATATGCCTTTGAAGATTGCTGTGACTAAGCAGTAATACTTATATCGTAGTAAAAACAGCACCTGCTTAAAAAGTAGGTGCTGTTTTATTTTTATGAGGTATAATGGATATAAAGCTACTTTCTAGCCTCCTTTGCCTCAATACACTCTGTAGCATGAGGTACGCGTAGTAGTCGCTCACGAGGAATAAGTTTGCCGGTTGTTTTGCAGATGCCGTATGTTTTATGTTCAATACGGACCAATGCCAACTCAAGATTTTTAATAAACTTCAGTTGGTGCGTAGCCAATCTTTCAGCCTCGTCCTTAGAGAGAGTTATGGCTCCCTCTTCAAGCACCTTGAAAGTTGGAGAAGTGTCCTCGGTGTCATTATCTGCCGAGCGAGTAATAGCAGCGCGAAGCTGCTCATAGTTAGCGCGAGCATTCTCAAGTTTCTCAAGAATTAGCGCTTTGAACTCAGCCAATTCGGCGTCATTGTATCGAAGTTTAACATTTTCTGCCATAATCTTACGGTTTTGTTATCCAAAATTAAGTATAATTTTTGTATAATGCAAATATCATACACAAAAAAATCCCTCGCAGATGGCGAGGGATATTAAATATACAATATAAATTATCGTACCTTAAATTCTGGATCAGCCTTCATAGGTATAGGCATCGAGCTGTAATATCCGGATTCAAACTTGTCACGAACAGCCTTGAAAGCGTTGATAGTATACTCAACATCCTCCATAGTGTGGGCTGCTGTAGGAATTACACGCAAGATAATTTCGCCCTTAGGGATAACAGGGTAGATTACAATCGAGCAGAATACGCCGTAGTTCTCGCGCAGGTCAACGATAAGGTTTGTACCCTCCTCGTTACCTCCCTTCATATATACAGGGGTTACAGGGGACTGAGTAACACCAATCTCAAAACCATTCGCCTTAAGACCACTCTGCAATGCGCGGGTAATCTCCCATAACTTCTCCTGATACTCAGGGTGGTTGCGAATAAGCTCAATACGCTTCAATGCGCCAATAACCATTGGCATAGGCAGTGACTTAGCATAGAGCTGAGAACGCATATTGTAACGGAAAAGGTTGATAAGCCAACGCGGACCGGCAACGAATGCACCAATACCAGCCATAGACTTAGCAAATGTATTGAATAGTACATCTACTCCATCAATAACACCAAAGTGAGCCGCAGTACCGCGACCACCAGGACCCATAGTACCAAAACCGTGTGCATCGTCTACCAATAAACGGAAGTTGAAGTCCTTCTTAGCTTTTACGATAACATCAAGGAAACCCAAGTCGCCCTTCATACCGAATACACCCTCGGTAATAACGAGTACACCACCACGCTGCTGCTCAGCCAACTCAGTTGCGTGCTGAAGTTGAAGACGCAAAGAAGCCTCGTCATTGTGACCATATACAAAACGCTTACCGCGGTGCATTCGTAAACCGTCGATAATGCAAGCGTGAGCCTCAGCATCATAAACCACAACATCACGAGGAGTGAGGAGGCAGTCAATAATAGAGATCATACCCTGATAACCGAAGTTGAGCAGGAAAGCATCCTCCTTGCCAACAAACTCAGCCAACTCGCGCTCAAGCTGCTCGTGGTACTTTGTCTGACCACTCATCATACGAGCACCCATAGGAGCTGCCATACCAAACTCAGCTGCACCTGCTGCATCAGCCTTGCGTACCTCAGGATGGTTCGCTAAACCGAGGTAGTTGTTAAGGCTCCAGTTGAGCATCATTTTGCCACGGAAACGCATGTGAGGTCCAATTTCGCCCTCAAGTTTTGGGAAAGCAAAATAACCGTGCACATTCTGCATGTACTGACCAATAGGTCCGCCTGTGTTTTTTTCAAGGCGTTCAAAAATATCTACCATATTGCAATATAAAATAATTGTGTTTTTGACATAATATATTGCAAAGGTAGTAAATAAATCGAACAATACACCGTAAAAATACTTAAAAGTTTACAAAAAAAACTTCAGACCTGCCATATATATAATATAGGTATCGGCAAAAAATAGAGAAAACTGCAACTTTTTTCATAAAAAATGCTCAGACTCTTTCATTTTTCGCAAAACTATTCTATCTTTGCAGTCGATTTTGCGATTAAGCCCGTTAGATAGTGTGCACGGATAGTCGTAAAAGTTGGTTCTTTGAGAAAAAATAGAAATTTGTGCGAAAAATTTTGCGGATTAAAAAATTTCGTATATCTTTGCACCTCGGTTGGGAGTTAAATCTGCCGATGTAGCTCAGTTGGCCAGAGCAGCTGATTTGTAATCAGCTGGTCGGGGGTTCGAATCCCTCCATCGGCTCCAAGTTTACAAAACTCCAACCAATCGGGAAGATACCAGAGTGGCCAAATGGGGCAGACTGTAAATCTGCTGGTTTTTACCTTCGGTGGTTCGAATCCATCTCTTCCCACTCAAGTGCCGAGTGAAACGCAAAACTAAAGCACACATTTCTTGCGGAAGTAGCTCAGTTGATAGAGCATCAGCCTTCCAAGCTGAGGGTCGCGAGTTTGAGCCTCGTCTTCCGCTCTACAGTTTGCAATACACCTTTAACAAGAGGGTGTATTGCTTGCGTAGTATAAAGGATAACCTTAAAACATTTAAGATAAAAGTAACTTTTAATAAAAACTTAATAATTGTAAAGCTATGGCAAAAGAAAAATTTGACCGCTCGAAACCGCATGTAAACATCGGTACTATTGGTCACGTAGACCACGGTAAGACTACTCTTACTGCAGCTATTACCACCGTACTTGCTAAGGCAGGTCTCTCTGAGCTTCGTTCATTCGACTCTATCGATAACGCACCAGAGGAGAAGGAGCGTGGTATTACCATCAACACTTCACACGTAGAGTATCAGACTGCAGGTCGTCACTACGCACACGTTGACTGCCCAGGTCACGCCGATTATGTAAAGAACATGGTTACTGGTGCTGCTCAG
>JAZNTY010000172.1:0-4015 GCA_045592005.1 Alistipes sp.
TCATCCTGATACGAGAAGCGGTATTGAAAGCTTAATTGGTTATATTGCGACAGCGGCTCATTGTAAGACAATGTTCCTCTAATATTATACTCACGCGTTGGGGTAGTGATAAATTGATATACAGGAGAGTATAGAAGCGGGTTCTCCTTCATAGCGTGCCAACTATCACTCTGTCCAAAATACTGAGCAGCATACAATGGGTCGTACGGAGTAATACCTGGCGACTCATTTGATATCAAGTTGCGGCGGTTGCGGTTGCTTCTATAGTTAAAGCTGCCATCCACAGTCAATGTACGACCTGGCTTACCCAACTTTACTCTATACTGCAAAAACTCTCTAAAATTGATACCATAGTTCTTACGCATAACTGAGTCACTCTGATATATCAGACCACTCTGACCATATTGATAGCCCTCAGTTGTGGACATCGGATTATTACCCTGATAGCTGAACGATGTACGCGACATAAGTGACTGATTGCGCGAAATCTTCCAATCTAAACGGGCATTAAGGCGGTGGTTGTTATTCAAGGTTTTAGAATAACCCTCTGTGTGAAGCGTATCCACCGGCGATGGCTCTTCATACCAAGTATCACTCTCTGATAGGTTCTTTGTATTTGTATTGTTAAAGAAGTAGCTACCCTGAAATTTAACCTGGTTCTTACGCCCCCAATTATCCGAATAGTTCAAACCTATAGAGTTTACAAGTGCAACACCACTCTGAGGGCGAACCATATACTGACCAAAGCCTCGACGACCTCCGCCACCACCGGCAGAGCCCGTAACACCGAGAATATCCTCAAATGAGAAGTTCTGCTGGTTTATGTTGTTAAACAGACCGATAAGTGAAACGCGACTATCCCCCTGAAAGAAGTTAACATTACCTCCAACAGTGTACTTATGATGAGATGTTATCTCGTCCGTATCCGGCTGATATCCATAACCTGCATATACCTTACCAAACTGACCCTGACGCATATTGGTTTTGGTCACAATATTAAGAGCCTTATAACCTTCGCCATCATCCATACCCGAAAATTCAGCCTGATCCGACAACTTATTAAAAACTTCTACACGATCTACAGCCTCGGCTGGCAACGACTTAATAGCGGTGCTTACATCCTCGCCAAAGAACTCCTTACCATCCACAAATACCTTCTGAATAGTCTCTCCTTGAGCCTCTACGCTACCATTGTTTATATTAATACCCGGCATCTTTTTCAGCAAGCCCTCCACATCAGCATCGGCAGCAACCTTGAAAGCTCCCGCATTATAACTCAGTGTATCGCCATTTTGAGAAGCTCTAAGCGACTTTACCTCCTTAACAACGGTCTCTATACGGGTAGTGCTCTCTTTCATTGTAACTTTACCTAAAGCTACATTGGCAGACTTAACACTAAAAGTTTTTGTCAAATCAGCATATCCCAAACAAGTTGCCAGCATAGTGTACTCTCCATATGTAAGAGATGGAAATACTACCGACCCATTAACATTCGATGTATAATACCTCTTATTATCTGGTTTTGCAGTAGGGTAAACCTCTATTACAGCACCAATTACAGCCTGCTTTGAAGCTGCATCAATCAAGGTCATAGTTACCTTACCACTCTGTTGAGCAACAGCGCTGCATATAGCCATCGATAATAATAAAAAGAGTACGGAAAATCGTTTCATACTATAATTTATTAATTCTACTTGCCTATTTTTATTCGTCTGCAAAAATATACAAATAAACATTTCGCGAAACTCTATTATCCGCGAAATGACCAAAAGAGAGGGTGAAACGCCCTATTATTCAACTGAATTTATAAGCCACTGCTTAAACTCCGGAACGCGCGCCTTTGAGACAATAATTTTTTCAGGTATATCAATCTTCAAATTGACAGAAAGGCGACTTCCAAACCATACTGATATATCACTGACAGCATCACGGGAGATTATAAACTGACGATTAGCTCTATAAAACCGTTTTGCTGGCAAAAGTCCTTGTAATGCCTCTAAAGTGTACTCCATAGGATAACGCTCGCCGTTATACCCATATGCATAAACCTTTTCGTTGATGGTATAACAGTAAGCGATATCGTCTTGACCCACAGGTATAAGTTTATCCCTAAAACGAACCAAAAAAGTGTGTCGCTCACTTTTTTGCTCAGCAACCATATTGTCCACACGCTGTTTATAATCAGCCCTGTCTACCCCTGTAAGCATACGCCATTTGTCTAATGCATGGCGTACTTCATCCTCCTTTATTGGTTTAAGTAAATAGTCTATACTATTCACTTTGAAGGCTTTAAGAGCATATTGGTCATATGCAGTTGTAAATATCACAGGCGAAGCAACTTCTACTAATTCAAAGATCTTAAACGACTCGCCATCCGAGAGTTGAATATCCATAAAGACTAAGTCGGGTGCCGGATTGTTCTTAAACCACTCGACGCTATCTACAACCGTATCAATAACATCGAGAATTTGAGCATCCTCCATAATTGTCTTTATAATACTACGCAGGTTCTGTGCAGCAGCCGTCTCATCCTCGATAATAAGCAGTTTCATATTAGTTACCTCTCTTTAGTGGTAGTCGAACAATAAATTCACTATCGGTTTTTTCAACCTCAATCTGCTTGCCAAGCATCAGTTCATAACGGCTGGCAAGATTTTTCAACCCCGTACCTGTACCATCCTGGGGTTCAAGCATCGGTTGAATAGGATTTGAGACTATAAGATATCCATTTTTAGCCTTAATGGTTACCCTGAGTGGTTTTTTGTTGGTAATGGCGTTATGCTTTACCGTGTTTCCAATCAAAGGTTGGAGCGATAGTGCAGGCAGCATATAGTCATAAAACTCTTCATCTACCGATATGTCAAAAAATATCTTATCTGCATAGCGAATATGGAACATATAACAATATGCCTCAGCAAAGCTTATCTCATCACGCAGCGGTACCAGCTCTGTGTTATTGCCATTTTGAGTGATATATCTAAATGTATACGACAGCTGATCTATATACTCCAATGCTCTCTTGGTATCACTCTCCCTGACAAGCATAGAGAGCGAATTGAGCGAGTTGAAAAAGAAGTGTGGGTTTATCTGGCTTACCAACATATTATATCGAGTAGTAAGGTTCTCATTTTGCAACAATTCATTTTCCAACAAAATCTGCTGTCGCTGATATATAAGCACATAAATCTGCGAGTAGAGAAGCACCACAGCCAGCATAAACAGACACTTAAGCATCACCACAAAGTCAAGCATATGGTCAACTTGGCAGACCAATTTAGTCTCGCCCGTATGGTAGAAGGTAATAGGCGATAGAAGGTATGCCACTGAGGTGACAATAACCGCTACAATAGCTCGCGCAAAAAGCGATGTCCATATAGGATTATCTCCCGTACGACGGAAGGTCATAATCAGAAGCAGGAGCAGAGAGACGACCATATAGAAAAATATCTGATAGAGAACAACCTGCCATTGGTCAGAACTATTATATAGTGAGCCGTAGTCAAAAGGTTGTCCATTGCGTTCAAGCAGACGACTCATAATAGGATGAGCGCCCTCGTATCTGTCTTGATTTCTTGCCTCAATCTTGAGCACATCGCCCGACTCAAGTTCTAAACGACGGATAGAGCGGCGGTCAACATAGACACTATCAGATGTCTTATAATCAACAACATATCCGTAGCCATCTACGCTAAGTCCCAAAGTGCCATCCACAACAACGACCGGGCTATTATTATGGCGATGATCGGGCTTACTACCCCTAATCTCTGACGACTGATTGACAACCATCAGTAGCATATAGGAGAAGTTGACAATAAGGCTGATAGCTAAAGCTACCAGCGTGAAGGATATTATCGGAGACTTTGTCCCAATCTTCAGTTTCATAGCGTAGATGTGTTAAAGATTACTACTCCTCGTCGTACCAAGAGGCATACATACGGTAGTCGCGGGCAATGCGGGCAATAATGGTTTCGCGCTGCTCAGGCGTTACCTCCTTAACTTTCTTAGCCGGCACTCC
>JAZNTY010000173.1:0-7560 GCA_045592005.1 Alistipes sp.
TTATGCCGCAGCAAACAAATAATACCACCACCGAGAAGAGAATTATCCCCGGTCGTAGGTAGCCCTTAACCAACATAAAGACCATCCCCACTAAGGCTGTAATGACAATGTATGGCTCCATTTTTTTGTGGTAAACGCTTCGCAAATTAACGCAAAAAAAAGGTAAAATATGCGTCAAAATGCATTGTAGAGGCTGTTTGAACTATCTTTGCCCCCTTTTGGAATATCCACCAAAAAAACCGTGTGAGGAATAGAACAGAAAAAAAGAGATATCGCTTGTCTCGTCTTACCACCACTGACAAGATTATTGACAATCTGTAACAATACTGTCCGTCCAAATACTAAGGAAATGGACGGACAGTACACTTGTTTACCTCGATTGACCGAAGGTTTTTTGGGGATACTATTACAATATTTATTCGAAGACGGTTCTAAAGAATATATCCGTGGCGCCCTGGTGTTTGGCGGTATACTCCTTAGCGATTTGTGAGACGGTGGTTAGATGGTGCTGATTGTCGCGCAGAGGTGTAAACCACGCCTCTAACTGCTGATAGTTATTGATAGATGTAGCGGCGCCGAGGGTAACCATATCGCGTGCCTCCTTAAATTTTTGGTAGTTTGGACCAAAGGCTATAGGCAGACCAAAGGTTGCAGCCTCAAGGGTGTTGTGTATACCTACACCAAAGCCGCCACCGATATATGAGAAGTCGGCATAACCATAGACTGAGGAGAGCATACCCATAGTATTGAGTATCAATATCTGTGCGGAGCTTTGGTGGTCAAAGTTGGTATATCGCACAGCGCCATATTTGGCGTTTTGTTCGATTTTCATCATTCGCTGCTCCTCGATTTCGTGTGGGGCGATAATAAATTTGATATTTGGGTTGTTGTTCGCCAATTTTACAATCAGCTCCTCGTCAGCATCCCAACTTGAGCCGGCAACAAAGAGTCTCTGCTCGCCTTTGAACTGCTCTATAGCCTCTATTTTCTTAGCTTCGGAGGCTATTTTTGCCACGCGGTCAAAGCGGGTGTCGCCTGCGATAATAACATTGTCACAGCCCAATTTGGAGAGTAATCGTTGGGAGTTTTCGTCCTGCACGAATATAATCTCAAAGGTATCTAAGGCGCTGCGCCACATCTCGCCGAAGTGACGGAAGAAGATAGAGTTGTGGCGGAAGATAGCCGAGACTATAAAGGTGCGGATGTTGCGGTTTTTAAGTTCGTCAAGTAGGTTTATCCAAAACTCGTACTTGATAAATATTGCCATTTCGGGCTTTACGATATCTATAAAGCGCTTTGCGTTTGCCGGAGTGTCTAAGGGTAGGTAAAATATATAATCTGCGCCTGGGTAGTTTTTGCGTATTTCGTAGCCTGAGGGGGAGAAGAATGTTAGTAGTATCTTGTATTCAGGTCGTTGCTCCTTAATCTTCTCAATTATAGGGCGTCCTTGCTCAAATTCGCCTAATGAGGCGGCGTGTATCCAGATAATACGAGCATTGGGGTCTATGCTCTGTTGCAGTTGCTCAAACAGACCCTTGCGACCCTCATCCCAGAGTCGAGCCTTTTTGTGCCAGAGAGCTGCAAACTTAATGCCAACTCTATAGCACCCCATTGCGATATTGTATAGAAGTCTCATTCGGGATACAAATATATATAAAATTTATTAGAAAAGGTCGATATAGCGTAAAAAACACAAACACTTTCCAACTTTGCAGTCGAAAAGGCGGTCTTTAATGGTTAAGATGTTCTATTTACGCGTATAAAAAGCGCTTGATACTACCCTTAGGGGTTTTATCAAAGGGAGCAAAACGCAGCTCGTATGCTGCGATACTTTCGTATGCTGGTATAGAGTCGTTAAGTCGGCGTATGTTCTCGTTCATCACAGCCATAAGGCTCTGGTTGTCTATATTATCACGCTCTAAGGCGGCAATGTCGGGGACGATTATAGCGGCAAGGTGGTTGTCGCGCTGCACGATAAGAGACTCGCCCACATAGGGAAGAGTGTTGAGGATGAGTTCTATCTCCTCCGGGAATATATTTTGCCCATTGGTTGAGAGTAGCATACTCTTGCATCGACCCACCAAGAAGAGGTGGTTTTGGTTGTCAAGTATACCTAAGTCTCCGGTATGGAACCAGCCGTCAAGGGTAAAGCAGACGGTATTTGCCTCGCCATTTTTGTAGTACCCTTTGCAGAGGTTGGTGCCACGCACCAGCAGCTCGCCGGCAATATTACGGGGGTCTGTAGAGTTAATCTTTGCCTCCATACCCTCGACAATGAAGCCCGCAGACTTGAGTTTATAGTCTCCCAATCTGCCTATACTGATAAGTGGACCACACTCGGTCATACCGTAGCCGGTAACAAGGGGTATGTGTAGCTTATTTACCAGCAACCTCTCCACCTCGGCAGGTATAGCAGCACCTCCGGTCATAATAAGCTCTACGCGACCACCTAAGGCTGAAGTTAATATTATATTGAGGGCTGTGCAGAAGTCAGGGTGTTCCTTGTAGGCGGCAAGCCGTTCCTCTCCTGTCTTGCTATGGATAAACTCGCCAATGGCGTACTCCACAATCTTTGTAAGCACCAAAGGAACCATCATTATAACGCGCGGTTTGACGATGCAAAGAGCCTCTTTGAGAACTTTCGAAATAGGAGGCATACCCAAAATGGTAATATGCATACCCATACATAGGCAACTTAGTAGGTCGGCAACAAGTCCAAAGATATGGGATAGTGGTAGTATGCTCAAATATCTGTCGCCCTGGTGATATGGCTGTGTAGAGATAAAAATCTCCACATTGTTGCTTAAACTGCTTATGGAGAGCATTACCCCCTTAGGTGTGCCTGTGGAGCCTGAAGTGTAGAATATGCAGCAGAGTTGGTTGAGGTCTGTCTTCGGGAAGATAACATCCTCCGGACTGATGCCCATAGGGTACTTCTGGGCAAAAATTCTACGACGGTGTTCATACAGATACCCAAATTCGCCTCTGGAGGCTAAGACTAACCCTGTTTTAATATCTATAGCGGCTAACAATTTAGGCATAGCCTCAAAGTCCATCTTGTTGAATGAACTCTTTTCGGTATAGAGCAATCGACTGTCAGAGTGGTCTACCATACGCTGTGTGTCAGTGGGTAAAAAGCCGTTAAAGAGCACTGTTGCCATATATCCACCCGTAACGGTAGCCATAAATATCTTGCCCCAATTGGCAGAGCCGGCGGCATTTATGGCAATCTTGTCGCCCTTTTTTAGTCCAACCTCATCGAAGAGGGTGTGGAGTGTAAAAATCTCGCTTGCGACCTCTCCATAGCTCATAGGTTTTGCTTTGTAGTTGCCTAAAGCCGGGGAGCTCCAACTTCGTTTTATCTGCTCCTCAAACCTAACTATAAAACTTTTCATCTCTGTCAAGTACAAATAAAAAGAGGGACGAGCCGCCCAATGTGGACACTCTACCCTCTATATGATACATTATCTCCTCACTTTGGGATACATCCCTCTCATTCTGCACATTCTCTCAACACGGATAATGACTTGCGGGGACAAAAGTACAAAAAATAGAGCGACTATGCAAGAACCAAAGCCTATTCAGAACCTGCATAACAGCCCTATATTATATTAAAGTATTGTTTGATAGCCTATTATAAGGAGTTATTCAAAGATGTTTTCGATATAGTGCATCTCGAAGCTGCCATCTAAATGAGCCTCTACCGCTGCCAAGTCGAATTGTATATCGCCGGCAAGACGAGTATGGCGCATATATGCATTTGCGGCATTGAGTAGAGCCTCGCGTTTGGTGCTGTTTATAGCCTCCAAAGCCTGCTCTATACTCTGTGTGGATGATTGGCGTGTTTTGACCTCCACAAAGTGCATTACGCCCCGTTTTACGGCTATAATATCGACCTCGCTGTGGTGGTATCTCCAGTTGCGTTCGGCGATAATAAAGCCATTGGAGCGCAGATAATCTATGGTAAAAGCTTCGCCCTCTTGCCCTCGTTGATGCTTATCTATCATCTATGACCTCTTACATTACAATAGGAAACTCAAGTCATCGCCACTATTCACTTCGTATGCATCCTGACCTCTCTTGAAGATGCGCATAGGGCGTGAGCCGATAAGTTCCAACTTGCCGTTTATTAGGCGAAGCATACATCCCTCTCTAAGCCCAACAACATAACGACGCGGATTTGCCTCGATATACTCCTCAATACGCTGCTCTCGTGTCTCTCCGGCGTGACCCTCAGGGTTGGCATCTAAATAGTGAGGGTTAATCTGGAACTTTACAGCGCCAATAGCCTTAAAGGAGTCCGGCTCGACTATAGGCATATCGTTGGTAGTGCAGATTGTAGGACAGCAGACATTACTGCCGGCACTCCAGCCTACATACGGGGTGCCACTCTTGATTTTACGAAGTATCGCGCTCATCAGCCCCTGCTGCTGCATCTTTTTTGTCAGTGCAAAGGTGTTGCCGCCACCTACGCATATAGCCTGCGCCTGGCTAACAGCCTTAGCGGGGTTCTTCTCGCGATGAATGGAGCGCACCTTGATGCCAATCTGGTCAAAGCGCTGCTGCACCTTGCGCTCATACTCGGCATAAGAGAAGGTTACTGCCGCATACGGCACAAAGAGAACCTCGGAGATACCATTCAGATGCTCTGCAATGCGGGAAATAGGGTACTTTAGATACTCCTCTCCGGCATTTGTGGAGTTGGAGATGAGAAGAAGTTTGAAATTTTCCATATAAAATACTGTAAATTAGTTGGTTGTAGGAGTCAATACCTACCCCCGATGTTAAAATTTTTCTTATTTTATGCCAAAGATAATAAAAAAGTGCTATCTTTGCACCGGTTTGCTTGATAAAACTATAATGTATTTCTACGATTTTACCTTGGAATGGTAGAAATACCACGAGTTTGAAAGCAAAGATATTGTTTAACTAAAAAAAGAAAGTTATGTCAAACATTCAGGAGAGAGTCGTTAAGACTATCGTAAACAAGTTGTGTGTAAAGGAGTCTGAGGTTGTTCCAGAGGCAACATTTACCGGTCACCTCGGTGCAGATTCACTTGACAGCGTTGAGTTGATGATGGATTTCGAGAACGAGTTCGGTGTAGAAATTCCACAGGAGGTAGCAGAGTCTATGCAGACTGTAGGCGATGTACTCAACTATCTTGAGGCACACAAGGATGAGATTAAGTAATCCCATCTTGAAGCTGAAATTATTTTATTAAATTAATCGTTTTGAACTTATCTAACCGACCCTTTTTCCGTACGGAATTATGGCGGTAAGGTAGGTTCAAACATTTCTAAATCGTGTGAGAATGGAACAGAGAAGAGTTGTAGTTACGGGAATTGGAACGATAAATCCTATTGGAAATAATATTGAAGAGTACTTCACAAACCTTGAGAACGGTGTTAGTGGTGCTGATACTATCACAGCGTTTGATGCCACAAAATTCGCCTCTCGTATAGCGTGTGAGGTCAAGAATTTTGACCCGACAGCGCACTTTGACCGCAAGGAGCTTCGTAAGTATGACCGCTACTCTCAGTTTGCAATGGTCGCAGCTACCGAGGCTGTAGAGGACGCTGCTCTTAACTTTGATACTCTGAACCTTGAGCGTGTAGGTGTTATTTGGGCATCGGGCGTTGGAGGTATGCAGACATTCTACGATGAGGTTATGGGCTGGTCGGCAGGTAACGGCACGCCTCGTTTTAGCCCATTCTTTGTGCCGAAGATGATTTCAGACCTCGCCGCAGGTCATATCTCGCTCAAGTATGGCTTTATGGGTCCAAACTATAGTGTAGTCTCGGCGTGTGCGTCGTCTAACCATGCAATGATTGACGCCCTTAACCTTATCCGCTGGGGCAAGGCTGATATGATTGTTACCGGTGGCTCGGAGGCTCCTGTCATCATCCCTTCAGTCGGAGGTTTCGCCTCTATGCGTGCCCTCTCTACCCGCAATGACGACCCTAAGCACGCTTCACGCCCATTTGATAAAGACCGCGACGGCTTTGTTATCGCAGAGGGAGCCGGTGCGCTTGTCTTTGAGGAGTACGAGCACGCTGTGGCTCGTGGTGCCAAAATCTACTGCGAGGTTGCAGGTAGCGGTATGTCTGCCGATGCGTACCATATGACCGCTCCACACCCAGAGGGTAAGGGTGCCAAGATGTCTATGCGTTTGGCTTTGGAGGATGCCGGTGTTACTATTGACCAGGTGGACTACCTTAATGCCCACGGCACAAGTACCCCATTGGGCGATATTGCTGAGCTTACAGCTGTTAAGGAACTCTTTGGCGAGGCTGTATACAATATAAATATCTCGTCAACAAAGTCTATGACCGGTCACTTGCTCGGTGCTACTGCCGCTGTTGAGGCTTTAGCCTGCGTCTTTGCCATCAGCAAGGGTATTGTTCCACCAACAATCAATCTGGAGCAGGTTGACCCGCAGATTGACCCTAAGCTTAACCTTACTCCTCGTGTAGCTCAAAAGCGCGATGTTAAGGTGGCTATGAGCAATACCTTTGGCTTTGGAGGACACAACTCCACTGTGGTGTTCCGAAAGTTGTAGCATAACACCTCTGGAAGTATAGTCAGCCAGCAAAAATTTGGTTATTAATTTATAGTATTTACTCAAATATAGTGTTAGACTTTTTACTTCGCCCGATAAAGCGTAACTTCGGGGTGGATAAACAATACTACCGAATGGTAGATGATATGTTTGGTTTTATTCCAAACAATATTGAACTCTATAAATTGGCGTTGATACATAAGTCGGCGTCAATTGTTGTCAACAATCAGGCTATCAATAATGAGCGCCTTGAGTTCTTGGGCGATGCCGTTATTGAGAGCGTAACCTCCGACTATCTGTTTATCGAATATCCGGAGTATGACGAGGGTCGACTGACTCAGCTGCGCTCAAAAATTGTCTCGCGCCAATCACTCAACAGCATAGCTAAGAAGTTGGGGTTGGACGACTGTGTAATATGTAACCACTCCGTCTCCGCTTCGCAGAAACATATCTTTGGCGATGCTTTTGAGGCTATGATGGGAGCTATATATCTTGACCAGGGTTATAACTTTGTTAATCGTCTGCTTATCAATAAGATATATGCTACATACCTATCGTTAAATGAGGTTGATGAGGTGGAGACCGACTTCAAGAGCCGCCTTATAGAGTGGGGGCAGAAGAACCACCATACGGTCCATTTCCGCACTAAGAGTAGTGGCAAGGGTCCAAGTGCCGGAGCTCACTCGTTCCGTAGTGTTGTGCTTATTGACAACTTAGAGGTTGGTCACGGTATGGGCGAATCGAAAAAGGAGGCAGAGCAGGCTGCTGCTCAATCTGTGGCAACGGAGATGAATGACGAACTCTGTGCGCGCCTGCTTGACCGCTTAGACCGTCTTGAGGCTCAGAATGTATAAAGTATAAAAGAAATAGTTATGGAATTTGAAGGAACAATATTCAAAGTTATGCCTGCGACCAGCGGACAGTCCGCTCGTGGTCCGTGGCAGCGCCAGGAGGTGGTTTTTGAGGTAAAGGGTCAGTCGCAGTATCCGCGTAAGGTCTG
>JAZNTY010000174.1:0-7073 GCA_045592005.1 Alistipes sp.
ACGCCAGTGTTATACTCGCGAGCAAGTTTCTTATACATACCGTACATATATCCAATCTCTCTGCCACCTACACCAACATCGCCCGCAGGAACATCGGTGTCGGGACCTATATTTTTCCATAGTTCCCACATAAAGGCTTGACAGAAGCGCATAATCTCTGCATCTGACTTGCCCACAGGGTCAAAGTCTGAACCACCTTTAGCGCCGCCCATTGGGAGTGTTGTCAAGGCATTTTTGAAAGTCTGCTCAAAACCTAAGAACTTGAGCATCGAAGGATTTACAGCCTTGTGGAAACGGATGCCGCCCTTGTATGGACCTATCGCTGAATTAAACTGTATGCGATAGCCAAGGTTTGTCTGTATTTCGCCTCGGTCATCTACCCAAGTTACGCGGAAAGTAAAGATGCGATCCGGCTCAACCATTCGCTCAACGATTTTAGCTTTTTCAAACTCAGGATGAAGGTTGTAAACCTCCTCTATAGACTCCAATACCTCCTGAACAGCTTGTAGATATTCGCTCTCGCCTGGATGCTTACGCTCCAGCTCTGCCATGATAGTTTGAACTTTCATATTGTTGTGTTTTAAGGTTTGCTAACTACAAAGTTAAAGAAAAATCTGGAATTTGCAAATAATTTTCTCTAAAGTCGTAAAGCCGCAATATGTATATAATAAAGTTTTGTTTCAATATTGATTTTTGGAAATGTTTTGCCGAAATTTGCAACTACAAAGTCGTTCTTTTATACTTTTTTATTAAGCAACAGCAAAAAAGTGTTCACTAAATTGCATAATCTGCGAAAAGTTTGCTAATTTTGTTGCAACATACTGATTTTTACGCGGAAAGTGTAAGTTTATTCTCGGAAGACGAATGTAGGAAATTCGATTAGACAAGAGAGTGGGCGAACATCTTCTTGCGTCATACCCTGCAATGGGGTATAGGCGTGAGGCTGTTGCTTGTTTTATTGTCGAGGTCATCCTACAACCTGTCTTTCTAAAATAAGTTTCCAGCACCACGCTTTCTTTTTGTGCAAACAATAAGCCTACTAATTACTTCCGAGGTGCGGGCAGTTTTTTTGAAATATATTCAACCATGAAACAACAAACGCCTAAGCAGGGGCAATATCTATGCCCTAAGCTTGTTACTTGTGCTATAAGCCTTGAACGCGGTTTTGCCAACTCGACGGAAACTCCTGCGTATGATGGCTTTATTGTAGATAATTGGACCAATGGCGACTCTATTGGTGGCGAGATATAATCAACTACTAAACAATATAATATGAAAAAGATGTTTTACCTCTTAGTGACGGTAACACTGCTTGTAATGACAGGTTGTGTTACTAATGATTTGGATATCAGTACAACTCCAAATCTTCAGACTCACAAAGTTCAAATCAGCGGCGATATTCAGCAACAATATACGCGCGTTGATGACGGCGGTTTTTGTGAGGGCGACCAGGTGGGTATATATCTGGTAAACTACGACGGCGATACTCCTGGAACCCTTGCCGTGGAGGATAATCAAGCCGATAATGTTAAATTTACTTGCCTTGAAGATGGCAGTTGGGTATCGGAGTACGATGTCTTCTACAAGGATAACGACACTAAGGTCGATTTCTATGGTTACTACCCTTATGCTGAGCCATCTTCTATTGAGGAGTACCCGTTTGAGGTCGTTAAAGACCAATCTAAGCCTACTGATGATGGTTTTATTGGCTACGAGGCTTCCGACTTCTTGTGGGCTAAGAGAGAGTGTGTAACCCCTACCTCGGCAAAAATCGCACTTAATTTTGGTCATAAAATGTCCTCTGCTCGCGTGCGCTTTGTGCAGGGCGAAGGCTGGGCGGATGAGGCTGAGTTCGCCGCTGTAAAGAAAGAGGTCCTTATAACCAACACTATCCGTAAATCGACCATCGACCTATCTACGGGTGTTGTTACCCCTACGGGCGATATGCCACTGGATGGAATTATTCCTGTTAAGGATGGCGATGACTATCGCGCTATCGTTGTTCCGCAGACAGTCGAGGCTGGTAAAAGTGTGTTGGTCGTAACTATCGACGGTCATCCGCGCCAATATGTCCGCTCGGAGGCTACAGAGTATCTGCCGGGTAAAATCACTACCTTTGATCTTAGCGTTAATAAGGTCGCTAATACCGGCGAGTACGAGATTAAGATTGTCGGCGTAAGCATCACTGCTTGGGTGGCAGATAACGCTTCGCATCAGGACGATGCTCGCGAGTATGTCGTTGTTCACAACCCTGAGGCTGGTCGTCTAAAGAAGACGATGGTTGACCGCTTGGAATTGGATGTTACTGCTATTAAGAACCTTAAACTTATCGGCGAAATTGACAAGGATGATTACGCTTTTATGCGCAGTAGAATGACATCGCTTATGCGTCTTAACCTCAAGGATGTAGAGAGTAAGATTGATGGTATATATCAAATTCCGAAGGATGCATTAGCTGGTAAGACAACACTTATCAAGTGTATATTCCCAGATAAATTGGAGAGAATTGAGGAGGGCGCGTTCAGTAACACCTCGCTCACTGGTACACTTCAGTTGCCTGAAGGTTTGAAGTTTGTATCAGGTTTTATGAGAACAAATATTACCAATGTGCAATTTCCTTCTACTTTGGAGGAGGTTGGAAGTGATGCATTTTTTGAATGTTCATTATTAGATTGCGAGATTGTACTTTCTCAGACATTAAAGCGTATTGCAGACGGTGCATTCTATAAATCTGCAATCAGGGGGAATCTTATACTACCAGACGACTTGGAGTATATCGGTCAAAATGCATTTTACGGTTGCTCTAGTCTAACAGGTTCGTTAACAATTCCGAATGGCATCAAGGTTATAGAGTACTCATCTTTCTCTAAGTGTGGTTTTACGGGTAGCCTAACTCTTCCTATGGGTTTGACAAAGATTCAGAAATCCGCATTTAGCGAGACAAAGTTCAAAGGAGAGTTGAATATTCCTTCCACAGTTACTGCTATTGAAGATCGTGCTTTTGCGGGCACTGAATTTAATGGCGCACTTGTTCTTCCTAAGGGGCTTATAACGCTTGGCGAATATGTGTTTACAGGGTGTTGGCGATTGAGCGGTGTTGTTGAGGTCCCTGATAATATCGTTGTTATCCCATCGGGCTTGTTCTACAGCTGTCGTAATATCGAGGGTATTGTACTGCATAAGGGCGTAGAAGCGATTGCTTCGCAGGCATTTGCAAACTGCTTCTATGTCTCTTCGATTGTCAGCAAGGCATGGAATGTTCCTACTATTAAATCTGACTCATTCGAAGGCGTGGCAAAAGATAACTTTACTATTGAGGTCCCTGAGGAGTCTATTAAGGAATATCAGTTTGCATCGGGTTGGAATGAGTTTAAGCGTTTTGCTGCCCATCGCGAGTTCTCTATTTCGCGCAGACTGCTCCGTACGCTCAAGAACGAGCACTCAAAGACCTTTGTGATACGCGCTCTTGCAGGTGATGCTTGGTCAGTTGAGTCTGCACCAGAGTGGGTAACCGTTACTCCATCTTCGGGTGTGGGTAAGGCTGATGTTACCATTACCGTAAACAAGATGGCAGCGAGTGATGTTAGTACATTCCGGACGAGTACGGTCAATTTAAGCGGTAATGTTGTCGAGAGTACCCATGCGGGTCGTAGTGGGGAGGTTGTATTCTTGCTTGATGGTAAGGACTATCGTACCCGTATGACTGTCGAGCAGTATGACTATCAGTATGGCGATGGCGATTTGATTACCCATCAGAAAGCAACTGTTGGTAATGGTGTAAATATCGTACTTATGGGCGACTGCTTCGATGCAAAGGATATCTCAGAGGGTAAGTATGTTAAGGCTATGCAGGACGCATACACCTATTTCTTTGATATTGAGCCATACAAGACCTATAAGGACTACTTCAATGTCTACTCTGTTGTCGGTATGTCTGCCGACAGCGGTATGGGTACGGTTAATACTATCCGTGAGGCTCGCTTTGGCTCACAATATACCTTGAACGAGGGCGTTTCGCCTGACTTTGAGACCGTATTTGCGGGGGCTTGCACAGCTCCTATCAATGACGATGTAGCAACTACGCTTGTTATCCTTGTTGAGAATGACAATGAGTATGACGGACTGTGCTATATGTGGGGCGATGGCTCGGCTGTGGCTATCGTACCTATGAGTACCGACCCTGCACCATACGACTTCCAGGGCATAGTACACCACGAGGCGGGCGGTCACGGCTTTGGTAAGCTCGCCGATGAGTATATCTACCACAACGCATTTATCCATACATGCGGTTGCCCATGCTGTGGTCATGATGATAAGATTGATGAAATGAAGACTTATGGTTTCTATGAGAATATCTCGCTTACGGGAAATATGCAGAAGGTGCCGTGGGCTCATATGATTTACGACCCACAGTACTCAAATGTAGTAGATGTATACGAGGGTGCATATATGCACACTCGCGGTGTGTTTCGTTCGGAGCTTACTTCGTGTATGAACAACAATATTGCCTACTACAATGCCATTTCGCGCGAGGCAATGGTTAAGCGTATTATGAAGTATGCGGGCGAGGAGTACTCTTACGAGGCATTCAAGGCGAAAGATTATGAGTCGCTAACATCGGCATCTACTCTCTCCACACGCGCGTGGGATGGCGTTAGTAGTACAAGAGGTTCTTCGCAATTCAATCAGCGACCACCTAAGTTTATGGGCGAAAAACCAAAGTTTAACAAGAATAAGTTTTAAGCTATGAAAACAAGATATATAATATATATGGTATCCGCCTTAGCCCTTGCAACAGTTTCGTGTCAGCAGGGTGATTTGGGCACCGATATCTCGTCAAATGGACAGATGTTGTTCAAAGTTAATACCCCCTCTGCTCATACTCGCGTGGCGAATGGAACTTTTGAAGTACAGGACAAGGTGGGACTCTATGTTACCGACTATGTTGCAGTAGATACCCCTGCACCGCTCCAAATTTCGGGTAATAGAGCCAATAACGAGGCTATGGTTTATAATGGCACTGCTTGGGCTACTGAGCGACCAATTTATTGGGGCGCTTACAGGTCGGATGTGTACGCCTATTATCCATATATGGATATTGTAGATATCGAAGAACAACCATTCTCTATAGCTACCGATCAGAGTGTTGAGGGAGCATATGAGTCTTCAGACTTTTTGTGGGCAAAGGCTTCTGGTGTATCGCGCACTCAGGGATATGTGTGGCTTCCGATGAAGCACGCTATGAGCCGCATTGTTGTTAAGATTATGGCTGGCAAGGGATATGTAGGTTCACTACCTGCTGATGCTACCGTACATCTTCACTCAACTGTTACCGATGCTCATATTTCGCTGGAAAAAGGTGCGGTTGTAAAAGATCCTTATGCAGGTGCTAAGTCTATCAAGATGCACAACCTCGGTATTCGTACTTTTGCTGAGGGCGATGCTGTAGTTTATGAGGCTATTGTCGTGCCACAGATGCTTCGCACAAAGGTCCCAATGTTCGAAATTAATACAAAGAGCGTGTCGTATTTGTTAGAGGACTCATTTCATTTTGTCCCAGGTGTATCTTATACCTATACAGCAGTGCTGAACGCTTCTACTTCTTCTATCAAGGTTGATATCGGTTGTACTACCGACGATTGGAATAATATAGGAGGCGTTGGTGGTGATGATGATGACGACTCTGAGAATGAGGGTGTAGATCTTAGCCAATATACAGACCTTTCGGCAGAGGGGACGGCAAACTGCTACCTAATAAAGTCGGCAGGTAACTACAAGTTTAGGTCTGTTGTAGGTACTACAGACCATACTGTAGGTAATGTTCAGAGTGCTCATGTGCTTTGGGAAACTTTTGGTACTAATGTTATGCCTGATATCGGCGAACTTATTGCAAATGTAGGTTTCCAAAATGGCTATGTCTATTTCTCCACTCCTGAGGTCTTCAAAAACGGTAATGCCTCTATCGCCGTTTGTAACTCAAAAGGTTTAATTCTCTGGTCTTGGCACATTTGGTGCTCGGAGGAGGGTTGGAATGACCAAGTATATCCAAATAATGCAGGTACGATGATGGATCGTAACCTCGGTGCAACCTCGGCTACTCCCGGTGATATTGGAGCGTTGGGTTTGTTCTATCAATGGGGGCGCAAAGATCCATTTATGGGGAGTTGTGCAACCTCAGGATCAAAATTTGCAGCATCAACGGGGAGTTGGAATATGACAGAAACTTCTGTGAGTTGTTCCATGGACTTCGCAGAGGAAAATCCAACGACATTTTGTCAAAGCCCTAGTTGGAGAAGCCGCATAGATGCAACTTGGCGTACTTCAGATTCTAAAAAGGGAGTATATGACCCTTGTCCGGTCGGCTATCGTGTGCCTGATGGGGGGATAGATGGTTTTTGGGAAACGGCAATTATGGGTGTTACAAATGATTCAACCAATAGTGGAATATATTGTACTCTTGCAGATGGTAGCTCCGCGTGGTATCCAGCCGCTGGATACCACCAATATAATCATCGTGGGTTGTCGAATAGCGTTGGCATCTATGGGTACTATTGGTCGGCTTCTGAATATGGTTACATGCATTTCACAGAAGGCTATGTTGAACCAAGTGGGGAAACAAAATTGGCTTATGGGTACGCTGTGCGTTGTATTAAAGATACTACTCCAGCACCTAAATTAGAACCAGAACCAGATCCTACATTAATCTATACCGATCTCTCAGCTGAAGGTTCCGCTAATTGCTACCTTGTTAAAACTGCTGGTAATTATAAGTTTAAGACAGTTCAGGGTAATAGCGATATTTTGGTTGGAGATGTAGCAGCGGTTAGAGTACTTTGGGAGTCGTTTGGTACAAATGTAATGCCAAATGTTGGAGACTTAATTGCAGAGGCTTCTTATAAGGATGGTTATGTCTATTTCTCTACCCCTGAGATACTCAAGAATGGTAATGCTTCGATAGCTGTTCGCGACTCAACAGGTTTAATTCTTTGGTCTTGGCATATTTGGTGTTCGGAGGAGGGTTGGAATGACCATGTTTACGCTAACGATGCAGGTACGATGATGGACCGCAACCT
>JAZNTY010000175.1:0-7580 GCA_045592005.1 Alistipes sp.
AATACCCGTAAGAAATGGGTAGTAGAGGTGGGAAATAATATCCATCGGGCTTATCGCCGCTAAACCTGCTGCCATAAGCAGCTGTGCTCCATAAGGTAGAAAGCCTTGCACAAAACAAGAGGCTGTATCCATCAGCGAAGCACTCTTGCGAGGCGGTATGGAGTACTTAGTACTCAAATCTCGCGCTATAGGTCCCACCGTAAGTATAGCTATAGTATTATTTGCCGTAAAGAGATTTGTCAGTGCCGTAAGTAGTGCCACGACACCTTCGGCACCTCTACGAGAGCTGACTCTTGCTGTTAAGCGGTCCACCAAAAACTTAAAGCCACCCAACTGACGGACTATAGCCATAATACCACCAGCCAGCAGAGTTACTAATATCAACTCACACATTGAGTTTAGACCTTCGCCGGCAGAGGTGTATAGACTCAATAGGTCAACACTACCACAAATAAGTCCCAACAATGCTGCTGCAACAATACCAAAGGCTAAGACCACCAATACATTCACACCCGATAAGGCAAGTATAATAACCAACAGATATGGAAGAGCCTTATACCACTCACTCTCCAGCTCTGCAACGGCATAATCGCCCACATAGTTGCTAAAGATATAGATGCACAGCGTAGCTACTGCCGCCGGAAGTACTATTGTAAAGTTTGTACGGAACTTATCCCTCATATTACAACCCTGACTCTGCGTAGCTGCTATGGTTGTATCAGAGATAAAGGAGAGGTTGTCGCCAAAGAAGGCACCGCCTACCACAATAGCCACAAACCACGCTACATCGCCACCTATCTGCGCAGCCATAGCTGTAACCATAGGTACTAAAGCCACTATTGTACCCACCGAAGTTCCTATTGCCATAGATATAAAACAAGAGGCTATAAACAACCCCGCCGGCAAAAAATCACTCGGCACAGAGAGCAGCGTGAGCGCTACCGTTGCATCCACAGCGCCCATCGCCTTAGCTACCTGCGCAAAGATACCAGCTAAGCAGAATATCCATATCATATACATTATATCCGCATTAGCAGCACCTCGCGAAAATATACCTACACGCTCCTGAAAAATATGACCTTTAAGCAGAACTATACCATATACCGCAGCCACAACAAAAGCCACCGATATAGATATCCTATAAAAGTCGCCCGCTATCAACGCCCCAACCAAATAGACCGCCAACAACACAAATATGGGCGACAGTGCCAAAAGTCCACGAAAGTTTGTCATACACTTTTCTTTTGCGCAAAGATACGAAATTTTCTGGTTTGTTGTTGCTATACACAGAGTATCCTTAAAATAATCTCGGCACAGAAAACAGCGAAGGGCTGTACTTGTGGTACTGCCCTTTGCTGATTTATGGGTTAGCGGAAGTAAATACCGCTCGCCTACTCCGACAAAAAAACTAATTTTAAGTGTGAATTTACCACGCTCGGCACAGAAAACAGCGAAGGGCTGTACTTGTGGTACTGCCCTTTGCTGATTTATGAGTTAGCGGAAGTAAATACCGCTTAAAATTAGTTTTTAAGGTACATAGTTGAAGTATGCATTATCCTTCAAGTAAACCTCCTTTGACTGGTGACCACCGTAGATGTACTCTGAGAAGTTGCTCTCGTTAAGAACTACACCATTTACAGAACCACCAACAGCAGCTGTCTCAAGAACAAGCGCGTGCTCAAGAGAACAAGCAGTACCAATTTGAGTTCTGTGTTGTGTACCGAGGATAGCACCGATAGTTGACTCTGGATGAGTAGACTGGCTGCTTACAGCACCACCGTTGATATCTGACTTAAGCTCGCCATAAATTATTGAGCCGCAAACACCACCAACATGAGCGATAACAGTCTCTGGATTATCAGTGAGGAATGATACAGTACCAACATTAGAGCTACCGTTGAGATAGAATACATAGTTTGCATCGTAACGGTTAGATGCCATCTTACCCATTACACCACCGAGGAATGCCTCTGCGGATGCCTTGTTACACTTCAGGGTTACATTACCCATATTTGAACAAGAGTTGTAGTGAGGGTTGTAAGCATTTGCACCGGCACTTGCAACAGCACCACCTACGCAGATACCGCAGTTATCAGCATAGCGCATAGAGCCCTCGTCATCCTGAGTAGCTGTAGTATCACACTCTACATAGATGTTACCATAGTTAACAAGCAGAGTGTTCTCGCAACCTACTGCGATATTACACTGTGTGAAGCAGAGCAAACCACCTACGCAGAAGTAATCGATAGCATTGGTTGTACCCGTAATCTCATCAGTCCAATTCTTATTGGTGTACTTACCTGTAACGAATGGGTCATAGTGGATAGCGTAAACATTGATATCACCACGGTTCTCAAGCTTGGTAAGGTTAGCCCACTGTGTACGACCTACACCACCAGAGATTGCGAAAGTATGAACAGTTGCAGGAGCACCTGGAGCACCAACAGTGATATTACCATAGTTAACACAATCATGCACATTACCGAACAAGTTGGTAATATTGGTATCCACACGGTTTGTAGCATAACCAGCAATAGCACCGATATAGAAAGTACCGAGCTCACGGTTTACTGAGCTATCAACAACAATATCTCCATAATTCTCGCAGTTTGCAATCTCATAACCTGCAGCACGACCTACGAAACCACCAACAGTAGTATAACGATAGTATGCGTGAGTTATTACTGTACCATCTTTAATGCCGATAGGGGTATCACTCTGAGTTACATCGTGGATGTAAATTCTACCATAGTTCTTACAGCCTGAAATGTGAGAAGGAGCATCAAGGTCGGTAGGAGCACCTGAAACCTCGCCTGCGAATGCAGCGATGTAGATATTATCATTACTGTGCTCGCCAGAGATATCGATAGTACCGTAGTTTGTGCAGTTCTCGATGTTACCTGTAGCCTCATGCTTTGCAGCATCCGCAGTAATAACACCAGAACCTACAAGGAATGACCAACCCTGAGCCTCATCTGTAAAGTTAGAGAGGTTTACATTCAACTGACAAGACTCGTCAAAGACAACATTGGTAATAGTATTACCGTAAAGAAGGTTATCGAACAGAGCTGTGTTAGGAGTGTTGATGCGGAGGTTCTTGATAGGAATACCACCACCGTTGAAATTCTCGTTCAACTTAACCTTTGGCCAAGTCTCCATAACGATACCGCTCATATCGATGTAACCACCATTCTCTGCTGTAGCAACAAAACCGTAGTCGCCATCAAGGTTGCGATATTTTGCCATATCCTCGCCGCTTACGCCATTAGCAAGGTCGGTAACGAACTGCAAGAACTTCTGACCAGAGTCAATACCTGTAAGCTCAACATTATCATCAGCGGTCTTAACGCAGTCATCAAGACATACAATGTGCTTAGTAACATTACCAACAACATAATCAGCTGCTGGAAGCTCTACAGTATAGTAGTATGCACCTGCATAGATATCTGCTGTGATAGTACGCTGCTCGCCACCCCAAACACCGAGGTATACATTAGCTGCCTCGAACTCATTGTCAGGAATGATGATAGCCTTATCTGCCTCAGCAGTCAAAGATGAGAGCGGATTGAGCTCGCCCAAATCCTGACGGCTATAGAGGTTTACAGTATGTGAACCTGCGATATTGTCGCCACGCAGAACAACCTTAGAAATCTTGTCATTCATCTTAGTACGAGAGTATACTCCCAACTGTAGGATAGATGACATAACCTGCATATCGCAACGCATAGTACGAGTTGTACGATAAGCCTGCTCGTTAGTCATAATCATAGGAGTGCTATCCAATACCAAAGCATCGTCAGTAATACGCTGCATAGTAGGTACTGAGAGAGCGATTTCGCCAACCTTTGTATCGTTAGATGCATCATAAGGGTTATAAACATATACAGCCTGACCAGCATCTGATGTATTAGGGTAGGTACCTACGAATTGGTTGTTACCAGAGGTAGTAGAACGAAGGTTATTTGTAGCACCAGCATAGAGACCCAAAACAGCCTTGTTAGAGAAGTAGAGGTCGCCTCCGTTGTAGTAGTGAGAAGCATCTACATCATTCACAAATGTAAGGAACTTATAACCGTCAGTAGGGTCAACAACCTGACCGCAACCTGCAAAGGTAAACTTAGCGGTATTTACCAAATAGTTAGTACCATTGTGGTCAACCTTGTTTATACGCTGATAGTTAACATCGTTACATGGACCGCAAGTAAGGTTAGAAACCAGACGCAGACGCAAGAAGTAGTAACCATCCTCCATAGCATCAGGGAAGTTTACGATAAGCTTATCAGGGTCTGAGGTAATAACCTTTGAGCTCTTACCACCCTTGAAGCCCTCAGAGTAGGTAATAGTACCCTTCCAGTAACCTGAAGCTGATTTTGCGCTACCAACAGGGATACCACTATTAGTCTGTGCAACATCCTCACTATTTGGCACCTCTACATCTATAAGGTTCCACTGAGTCCAGTCTAAGGTGTCATAGAATGCATCCTTCTCAGCATCATCCATCGTAATAATTGGACGACCTGTAAGTTTATACTCATCAGTAGTACACTGTGCCCACTCAAAAACATGGTACTTACCACCTGCGTTGGTTCCCATAAATGAGAACTCACATGCCATATTGGTATTTGCAGCAGCATTGTGAACAGGGATAGTCCAAATCCAATAGTCACCCTCATACTGACCTGTAACTTTTGGATATGAGTTAGTTACCAACAAACCGTCGCCTCCTGCACGCTTCTTAACGATAGAAGCCTCAGTACCCATAATGAACTGAACATGTGCAGCTGTCTGAAGTGCTGTAGAGAACTCTACAGGCTCCTCATCCTCAGGTTTATATGCGCCAGACTCCTCGGTAAGAACGATACCGAATGCCTCCCAGTTATCACCCTTAACCTCGCCCTGCTTCAAGTCATTGTACTTGAAGTTGATAGGCAGACCAATAATATCTGAACCGTACTCAATGAGTGGGAAGATATTGTCTGAAGGCTCGTACTCAGAGAAGAAGATATCGTCGATACGATAAACATCCTCAGAGGTATTCTCGAAGCGGAAGTAGAGAATCTTGCTCACATTTGGAGCGATAGAGAAATCGAAAGTATTGAGCGACCAATCGTTAGTTGGATGTGAAGTGTGAACATAGTCCATCTCTGCCCAATTCTTGTTATCGCAAGAGATTAAGAGCTTAAGGTCATTCTTATTGAAGCGACCATCGCAGTTCTTAGCACCGAAAGAGAGGTAGAAGTCAGTCTTATCCTGGTTGTTGAAGTTACGGATATCGAAGTGGCTAGCACCATCGAGCATAATGTTTGCACCAGCAGATGCCTCGCGGTCGAACTGAACATCGTAATAGCCCTGTGAAGGGTCATCCAAAGAGGCGTAAGTATTGTCAGAACCTGCATAAGCATAAGCGTAGAGGTCTCCGGCTGTAGCAACACCATTGTAAGACTTATGACCGTCTGCATTTGAGAAGGTGTAGAACTTAACCATAGTGTTCTCCTTAAGCAAATCGCCACCGAAGTCATCAGCTACGAATACCAGACGGCTCTCGTTAGCGTTTGTCATAGGACCACGCTGACGAACTACAACAGTATAAGTAGTCTCAAGGGTCTTGAAAATAATATTTGCTACACGATCCTCGCCGTTGTTCTCTGCCATATTCAAGTAGACATTGGTTACAGAAGTTGCAGGCTGTGGACCACCAATTGGAGTTACCTCAAGCCATGGTGTGAACTCTGGAGTCTCGCCGGTCTCAGGGTCTGCCTGTGGCATATCCTGATACTCTACAGAGACAGTCCAATATACGCTTGAGTTTACCTCAAGGTAAGGAACAGTACCTGTAGTACCTACACCGAGCTTGTTAAGAACCAGCTCCTGACTCTGATCGGCAACATCCCACTGAGCCTCGCCGGTCGAGAAGTCAATATCAAACGGAACGAATGCAGCGTTGCTGTCCTCCGTTGTGTTGGTAGTACAAGATGCCATAACGAACATCGCAACAGCAAATGCAGCTACCAGATTGAAAAGTTTTCTGAAAGTTTTCATATTGTTAGGTGTTTTATTTAGTCAAGTGTCCAAGTATTGTCAATCTTTGAGCCATCATAGAACTTCTTAGGACGCTCCATAGTCTCTTGATAAACCTTACCAAAACGATCCTTCACGCGGATAATCAGAGTGCTGTTTGCAGACGAAGCTATCACGCGGAACATATGCTTATGAGATGTTGAACTACAGGTATTTGCAGAGAATGACATCTTTCCCTGAACACCATAGACATAAACCTCGCCAGCAAGAGCAGTGAGTGGGTCGCGAACAGAGCTAATCTGCTCAACATCCAACGATTTACCATTCTCGGTAACTGTAATCTCCCAATTACCATAATTTGCAAATGGACCGTGCTCGTAGCCCCAAACATTAATCCATACAGCATTTGCTACCTCCTGGTAACCATACTCCTTAGTATTAATGGTAACAGTATTATTGCCACCGTTGGCAGTATTAATGTACGAACCTGCTGTGATAAAGTTCTTTGCCGGACCATAGCTGTCATAGTACTTCTTTACCTCGTTCATATCGTAGCTCTTGAACTGCTTAGATGCAGGTTCGCCAACATACTTATAGTACCAACTGCGATTTGTGCCATTGACCTCGTAAACATAGTAGCCCGAAGGGGTACCATCTGCACAGAGGTTCAAAGCGCCAGTTTTGTTGTTTGTACCACCGGTACGAACGCTACTACTCCACCATACGCCGCAAACAGCGCCGATATTATGCTCGTACATATTAGTACCGTAGCCCGGAACTGCTCGCATACGAGATTGGTGAGTATGACCGGTAATGAAGTCTACCTCCTTAAAGTCCTTAAACAGGTCCACAAACTTCTTCCAACTTGTAGAACTTGGGAACTCATAGTTGCGACTTGTGCCATCCCAATTGACGAGAGGAATATGCAGACCAACGAGAATAGGTGTGTTCTTATCTACATAAGAGAGGTCCTTCTCAACCCACTTAATCACATCGTCACGGAAACCGGCGTTATAGTTACAGTCGCCCATAGGAGCTGTGTTTGAACCTGTATAGCCGTTATAGTAGAGGATATCATCCAAAAGCATATAGTGAACCTTGCCGATATTCATCGCTGTGTGGGTAGGACCCACCATCTTGCGATATGGACCTGATGCACGCAAATCGACATCGGCACCATCCGGAGTATGTCCGTCATTGTCGTGGTTACCCATAGTAGACCAGAACTGACATGGTAAACCGGCAATATCGTCCGAAGGGTGGTTGTTAAGGTTATCTGCCCAACCAATATCGTTCTTATACCAATGAACATCGTGCGCAAAATCGCCCAAATTGAGGCAATAGACATTGCTCTTGCCTGTATACTCAGTAATAAGCTCGTTTACAAAGCCATCACGGAACTGCTGGCGGTCATTTGGCGAAAGGTTACGATTGGTAAGGTGGATATCGGTAGCAACGAGGATTGTGTGACTATCGGTAGATTGCTTAATAAGCTCGAAGTCATGCTGCTCCTCATTGGCAACATCGGTAGAGGTCTTTGACCAGAACTTTGGCATAGCTCC
>JAZNTY010000176.1:0-14994 GCA_045592005.1 Alistipes sp.
CCGGAGTACTAAGCACATTGGCTATAACGGTCTGTATGCTGGCATCGGCACTTGGCACCTGCACATCAAAGCCTACGGTAGGTTTGGTAAGGCGGTCTGTGAGGTTGATGATACAGTTAACCGGCACAGCTCGGTTAGGTATTGAACTATCGACATATCCCTCAAGCAGTGGCTGCAACGATGCCTTAACGCGGTACAAAGCGGCAATATTGAGCAGCGCATCAAGAGGCTCGCCTGTCCATTGTATTGTAGAACCTCGTTCTATGACGAACTTTTTATTAATAATATTTTGCAGCGTAAACAGATAGCTACCCTCGTCGATAGTATAAAGACCATACATTTCAAACAGGTCGGCACTTGGGTTAATACGCAAGTTGAGTAGACCATTTCCTGTACCCTTTATAATATCGCCGACCGTAGGGTCAATAACCAGCTGTACCTCAGCGTTTTTACGCACATCAAGCGACATATTTATATCCATACCGCCACCGGAGGCTGTACGCTGCTTTTGACGCCTCTCAAACATCATCTTTTTGCGGACAAGGTAGTTGGTGGTATCGGCTAATGAGGGTTGTGCAAAGGTTACAAAGTCTGCCGAGGAGATATTACTTTTATCGCTCAGTGGCATAAAGAACTTTGAACCATCGCCAGAGGCTGCTGTAATATCCATCTTAACACCCGCCTTATCGCCACGCACCTGCACATCGCCGGAAGCGAAGATAGTGCCATAGAACATATCATTATCACGCCGCGTAGTACCCAACACCTGCATATTATCAAAGCGGGCTCCTATATTGTATTCAATATTGGAGAGGTGGTTCAGGCTTAGGTCCATACTGAGTTTACCACTACGGTTATTGCGGTCATAGATAGGAGCATCGCGCAAAATAAAGCGGTTATCCTTAACAGTCACATGGGCAATAGGAGCGGTATAGGTACACTTGGTATAATCGAGGGTGGTGCGCATATCTGAGACCAAAATATCGCCATTAAGGTTAGCATTTCGTCGCTCGCCGGTAAGAGTTAGGTCGACCTTTGCCGTACCGCCTGTATTAGAGATAACGCCCTTAAGCAGAGGGTCTAACAGAGACATATTGAGCCGCTCCATAGCAATCTTTGCATAGTAGCGCGATTGCGATGGAGAGAAATAACCCCTGGCAACCTGCTTACCCTCATCAGCAGTGCTGACAGACAGACCGGCACGCGAGCTACCGAAATCCCAGCGTGACTCTAAGACTAAGTTAGGCATAGTCAAGCCATTGACACGCACAGAGTCTATATCGACCTTAGCCTCTATATGAGTATCTTTCAGAGCTGAGCGGACGGTAACATAACCATTGGTGCTACCCTCGATGTTATAACCCATACGCTCGGCAAATTGAGCAAATGGAGCCACCGAGAAGTTACTCAAATGGAGCTGCAACGAGTCTGCCATAGAGCGCGAAGCCACACCATTGACAACAAGGTCTTGGCGTTCAGCAGCATTATAGATACGGAAACGGTCTATATCGACCCTTGAGGAGTCTACCTCTATACCGTTAGAGGAGATATGCCATACATTACCCTTGCGTCCAATAGTTGAGGGGAGAATATCGACCGCTAAATGGCGCAGACCTTTATGGCGCGAGATATGAGCCTTTGCAGCCAAATGACCTCGGATATCACGCAGCGTATCGGCAAACTCTCCATAAAGGTCAAGCGTATTATCCTTAGCACCGGCGTGCAGGCTAAAGTCGGCGCAGCGCAGAGCTCCAGCCCACAACTCCGACGAGCCGAGGTTGACAACCAACGAGTCGCCACGATTACCCGCATCTAAGACCACTTCAGATATAAGGTAAGGATATCGCTCTATACACTCCGACCGCCCGCGCATAACGAAGAGATTGGAGCGAGGGTCTATATATGCCTTGAGGGTTGTGTTAGGAGCCACATCGAGTCCCGATGCGAAACAGCCAAGCAGTGGTGTGAGATTTTTGGCAGTGACAGAGAGCAGTGCCACATCGTCACGCAACTCCTCTCTCTTATCCTCAATGGTATCCAGCGCCTGCGAGTCATATAGTTGTGGCAGATAGCGGGCAAGCAGCGTAGAGAGGTAGTATGCCACATCTTTATATGAGCATCGACTCTCAAACTGAGCATCGGCGAAGTCCGAGCCTAAGGTCATCTTGCGGATATCCTCATTACTCTCAACAGCCAACTCCACAAGGTCCGACTCTACACTCTGGTTATTATGGCAATATTGGGCATCGTAGATGCTCATTTTACCATCCAATGTATCGATATTACGACCAACAGCATCTAAAGCAATAGAGGCTTTGATTGTAGAGAGACTATCGCGACGGTTGATATTCATTGCCACAAGGTTAGCATACTCTATATCTGCAACGGCATTATAGCCCGGATGAAGGCTATCGCTGCGGTCCATAGCTGCGTGAAGTTGCAACTTCAAGTTAGGGTCAAGGCTGCCGAGGTTGACCATACCCATATTATTGCCATAGTTACCATCGAAGGCGATATTACTATAGTTATAGCCATTAAATAGCAGTCTACTGACCCTTCCCGACATAGCGGCAGTGAGTTGCTGACCAACAGTAGCAGTGCCACTTACGGTAAAAGAGGTACACATAGGCTTATTGGAGGCTAAGAGCCGTGCCACATCTACAGACTCACTCTTTAGCGACACATCGAAGTTGCGACCCTGCTCATCAGGGCGCATAGTACACGAAGCTTTAAGTTCTCCGCCACTATCCAACCCCACCAAAGCTGAAGCGGTAAAGGAGGAGATAAGTCCCTTGAAGGTACCGTTGATATTTAGGCGATTAGTGCGCTCAATATATGGCTTAACACGCTCCGGAGCCTCAATATGAGCTATATTATTCAATAGGCGCAAGAACTCAGATGTAGTGACATCGGCACGCTCAACCCGAACATCGAACTTTGTACGCGCAACATCCGTAAGACCCTTGACCGTAGCCATAGCCTTTATTGTACCACCATCCTCCAAACGCATATTTTCCACACGACCAACAAAGTCCGCAACCGTACCGTGCATAGAGGCTGTGACAGCCTTAACAGAGGTATCCCACCGTAAAATTGTCGGAGCAAAGTAGCCGACCATATCGCTGTCAACATAACTATCGGTAATATCTACATCCAACCGCACATTGCGTATAAAGTTGCGATAGCTCGACCACCCCTCTCCCCTTAGGGCGAGTGAAGTGAGATTTATCTGAGACTGCTTTGCCTGCAACACAGCCTGGTCAACAGTAATTACGCCGCGGTCCACAAAAAAGACTCCTGACATATTATCCAACTCAAAGCCACAACGCTCCACAAAGCTTAACGCCGTAACTGAGCCACCGACAGCCCCTCCATTAACATAAAAATTGTCCAAATGGGCTGAGATATTATTGAGGTGCATATCGGCGTAATCAACACCATAGTCGTACTTACGAGCCGCCAAACGCTTGAGGGTAAAGTTAATACTATCGGCATCTATACTATTGATAGCCAACTGAAATGGGCGCTTATTTTTCTTGTCAGGATTGGTAAGACGGTCAGTAACCTCCTTAATATTCATCGTCCCACGCTCCGTTTCGCGCAGGTTAAGTTTAACTCCCTTAGCACACGCTTTTCTAAAGACAAGCCGCTCTCCCATAGAGCGCAGAGGTGCCAAACGAGCTGTTACCGAGGAGGCATAGAGGAGTGTATCGCCGTCCATATCCTCAACATAAAAGCCGCGCACTTTGATATGGTTCAACATACCTATAGTGATATGCTCTACAGCCACTTTGGTACCTAAATGTCGAGAGGCAAAATCGGTAGCCGCACGCACTGCACGGTTTTGAATACTCGGCATCGAAAGGAGCAAAGTCGCAACAACAGGGAGCAATATCAACAATAAAAATATTGTCGATATTATCTTTGTAAATATTTTCGTAACTTTGCCCATTGAAATAATAGCTATTATGGCACTTTTTACCATAAGTTATATAATAACTTACAAAGATAGTACTATTTTTTGAAATTTACAGAACATACCTAACAAAAAAAATGGACAATATAATCATATTAGGCATTGAGTCCTCTTGTGACGACACCTCTGCTGCCGTACTGCGCAACACTACCCTACTCTCCAGCGTTATAGCTTCCCAGGCTGTTCATGAGAAGTACGGGGGCGTTATCCCCGAACTTGCCTCTCGTGCTCATCAGCAGAATATAGTCCCCGTTGTCGATACCGCCCTTAAAGAGGCGGGTGTGGGCATAGAGCAGGTTGATGCCATAGCCTTTACACGCGGTCCGGGGCTACTCGGTTCGCTTATGGTGGGTACCTCCTTTGCTAAAGGACTCTCTATAGCCCAAAATATTCCTATGGTCGAAGTCAACCACCTGCACGGTCATATACTCTCACACTTTGTAGATATGCCGGACAGAGAGTTACCGCACCCTAACTACCCTTTCCTATGTCTGCTTGTCAGCGGTGGACACACACAGATTGTCAAGGTCGATGCTCCGGATAAAATGGAGATTGTCGGCACGACTATCGACGATGCTGCCGGCGAAGCTTTAGACAAGTGCGCCAAAGTTATGGGGCTACCATACCCAGGTGGTCCGGTTATTGACCGCTTAGCGAAGGAGGGTAACACTGAGGCTTTTAAGTTTGCTAAACCACGAGTTGATGGGCTAAATTACTCATTCTCAGGACTTAAAACTTCATTCCTCTATACCTTGCGCGACAATGTGGCTGTGGATGCAGACTTTATCGAAAAAAACAAAGCCGACCTCTGTGCTTCACTACTCAAGACCGTTGTCGATATTCTTGTTGACAAACTTATCAAGGCGGCTAAACAATTTGATATCAAAGATATAGCCCTTGGTGGCGGTGTTTCAGCTAATTCAGCTCTGCGTTCCCGCATAGAGGCAGAGGGAGCAAAACGCCATTGGCGCACATTTCTCCCCGAACTAAAGTTTACTACCGATAACGCTGCAATGATTGCCGTCGCCGGCTACTACCGCTATCTACAAGGCGAATTATCCACTCTTGATGCCGCTCCTATAGCTCGATATGAGGAGATGATATAGCCGACAAAATTTTGGAGTTTTTTTGGTATTTTTTATTACCTTTGTATTAACTATCGATTTTATTAAACTGATATAACAACTATGAAGAACACTTCTCTTGCTCAGAACGCCTATCGAGAGCTCAAGGAGGGCGAAGAGTACAAGCCGATAATGTCGGCAGAGACTACACCTGCCGAGGCTACGCCATACTCGGTTACTATGGGTGTTATTATGGCGATAATTTTCTCTGCTGCGGCAGCATTTTTGGGACTTAAGGTCGGACAGGTTTTTGAGGCTGCCATACCTATTGCCATTATTGCCGTAGGTCTTGGCGGACTACACAAGGGCAAGAGTATGCTGGGGCAGAATGTTATCATCCAGAGCATTGGTGCCACTTCGGGCGTGATTGTTGCCGGAGCTATCTTTACTCTACCGGCACTCTATATTTTGGGTCTTGAGGCTCACTTCTATCAGGTGTTTCTATCATCTCTGTTAGGCGGTATTTTGGGCATTGTGTTGCTCATTCCTTTCCGCAAGTACTTCGTAAAGCAGATGCACGGCAAGTACCCATTCCCAGAGGCGACTGCCACAACCGAGGTGCTTGTATCGGGCGAGAAGGGTGGCAAGCAGACCTTAGTTTTGGCTTTAGCCGGTCTTATTGGTGGTGCCTATGACTTTGCAGTATCTACCTTTGGAGCGTGGGCTGAGACAATATCGACAAAGATGGTTGGCTGGGGCGCTATGGTAGCTGACAAGTTTAAGGTAGAACTTTCGCTCAACACAGGTGCAACACTACTCGGTCTGGGTTATATTATCGGTCTTAAGTATGCTGTGATTATTACCGCCGGCAGTTGCTTGGTATGGTTTGTTATCGTCCCGCTTGTGGGTTATGCATCCGTTGAGGCTATGACAATGAGCGCCACAGATATATTTAGCACCTACGGTCGTCCAATAGGTATTGGAGGTATCGCTATGGCAGGACTTATCGGCATCATCCGTCAGGCAGGTATTATCAAGGATGCTGCAAAGCTTGCTGTTAATGAGTTAGGCGGCAAAAAGGGCACCGAGACAAGTGTTCGCACAGAGCGTGATATGAAGATGAAGACCATTTTGACCATTATCATTGCCACCCTTGTTGCTACGCTTGTATTCTTCCAATTTGGGGTATTGAACAATTGGTTGCAGACTGTTGTGGCGCTACTAATTGTCTTTGTTATCGCCTTTCTATTTACCACCGTTGCTGCCAATGCTATCGCTATTGTTGGTAGCAACCCTGTATCGGGAATGACGCTGATGACCCTTATCCTTAGCTCGCTTGTGCTTGTATCTATCGGTCTAAATGGCACTATAGGTATGACTGCGGCGCTAATTATCGGCGGTGTAGTCTGCACAGCCCTCTCTATGGCGGGTGGTTTTATTACCGACCTGAAAATCGGTTATTGGCTCGGCACTACCCCTGCTACGCAGGAGAAGTGGAAGTTCTTAGGCACTATCGTTTCGGCAGCTACTGTTGCGGGCGTGATGATTATCCTTAATAAGACCTACGGTTTTGTAGGCGAGAATGCCCTTGCAGCACCACAGGCAAATGCTATGGCGGCAGTTATCCGTCCTCTTATGGAGGGTGGTCAAACTCCGTGGGTGCTCTATTTTGCGGGCGCTGTGCTGGCGTTAGTTCTCACTTGGATAGGTGTGCCGGCGCTTGCCTTCTCGCTGGGTATGTTCATCCCCATGTCACTCAATGCGCCACTTGTTGTAGGTGGTCTTATAGCTTGGTTTGTCTCTAACCGCTCTAAGGACGAAGCGCTCAATAAGGCTCGCTTTGACCGTGGCACACTTATAGCATCGGGTTTTATAGCCGGAGGTGCTCTTATGGGCGTTGTCTCGGCAATACTTAAGTTTGCGGGCGTAGAGCTCTTTGCTACAGATTGGGCAGCATCAAATAGCGCTCAGTGGACAGCTCTTGTGATGTATATTGCCATTATGATATACTTTACCGTTCACACAATGAAAGCTAAAAAGGAGGAGTAATTATGGAACTAAAAGAGAGATTTTTGAAATATGTCGCTATAAACACTCGCAGCGACGAGAATAGCGACACTTTCCCATCTACAGCCGTGCAGTGGGATTTGCTCAACACACTTGTTGAGGAGATGAAGCTGCTGGGATTACAAGATGTGACTATTGACAAGTATGGCTACGCTATGGGTACTATTCCTGCAACAAAGGGCAAGGAGGGTGCTCCTGTAATCGGTTTCCTTGCCCATGTAGATACCGCGCCTGATATGAGTGGTGAAAATGTTCGCCCGCGCATTATCGAGAATTACGACGGCGGGGATATTGTCCTCAATAACACCCTTACAATGCGCGTGGCTGACTTCCCAGAGCTGAGCCGCTTTGTGGGTCACACACTTATCCATACAGACGGCACAACGCTTCTTGGCGCCGATGATAAGGCGGGCGTGGCGGAGATTATGACCGCTGCGGAGTATCTTATGGCACATCCAGAGATTGAGCACGGTAAAATCCGTATCGGCTTTACCCCTGATGAGGAGATTGGCAGAGGTGTAGACTTCTTCGATGTCAAGGCTTTTGGTGCTGACTTCGCATACACTATGGATGGTGGCTACGAGGGAGAGTTGGAGTATGAGAACTTCAACGCTGCATCGGCAAAAATCGCCATTCAGGGTCGCAATGTCCATCCTGGCTATGCTAAGAATAAGATGATTAACGCCATAGATGTAGCCTGCGAACTCAACAGCTTAGTTCCTGCCGTTGAGCGTCCGCAGTTTACAGAGGGCTATGAGGGCTTCTACCACTGCGTAGGTATAAATGGCACCGTTGAGAATGCCACAATATCCTACATCATCCGCGACCACGACGCTGAGAAGTTTGAGCAGAAGAAGGTCTGGATGCACAACATTGTGGGCATACTGAACAACAAGTATGGCGAGGGTGTCTTGACCCTTACCCTTAAGGACCAATATTACAATATGCGCAAGATGGTGGAGCCACATCCACAGGTTATTAACAACGCCCTTGCAGCTATGCGCGAGGCGGATGTAGAGCCTATAGTTCGCCCTATTCGCGGAGGTACTGACGGCGCGCGACTCTCATTTATGGGTCTGCCTTGTCCAAACATCTTTGCAGGCGGTATGAACTTTCATGGCAAGTTTGAATATTGCTCACTCAATTCTATGGAGAAGGCTGTAAGGGTTATTATAAACATTGCAAAAAAATGGGCAGAGTAAGATTTGGTTTTGTAAAGGTGGCAGCTGCGGTACCAAAGGTATCCCTTGCCGACTGCCAGAGTAACGCTAAAGCTATCCTCTCTCTTGCAGAGCAGGGTGCTGAGCGTGGTGCAAGTATCGTCCTCTTTCCGGAGCTATCACTCACGGGCAGCAGCTGTGGCGACCTCTTTCGTCAGCAGGTGCTACTCAATGCTGCTGAGCAGGCTCTCTACACGCTTGTTGACGCCCATATATCCACCGTTATGGTTGTGGGTCTGCCTGTAAGCTACAATTCAAAGATTTACAACTGCGCTGCCGTAATTGCTGACGGAACTATCTGCGGTGTTGTTGCCAAGAGCTATACCTCGGACAACATCTTTACTGCCGGTCGTGGGTTAGAGAACAGATATATCACACTCTGTGACCAAATGGTCCCTTTTGGCAGCGATATGATTTTCAGCTTCGATGGAGTAAAATTCAGCGTGGAGATAGGCACCGACAATATGCAGATTATAACACCATCAGCCGAGACTGCCTCGGCGGGTGCTATGGTTTGTCTATGTCTTTCGGCTCAAAAGAGCATTAGCGGCAGCTACAACAGTTTGAGAAAGAGGATTGAGCAGCTCTCGCTTACTACGCAGTCGGGTTATGTATTCTGCTCAGCAGGTGCTGGCGAGTCAACAACAGATGCTGTATATACCGGTCCGAGTATCATTGCCGAGTTAGGCTCTACCCTTGCTGCGGCACCTCTTCTTACAAACGAGTCATCACTTATCGTTGCCGATATAGACCTCGAAGCCATTGATGCAGCTCGTACAACTCTCGGTTCGACGACAAATTGTGACTGCTACCGCGTTTTGGAGTTGCCTGCATCTATTGTAGATAGCAATATTGAACGCACCGTCAAACCATTCCCATTCCTACCCGAAAATGGAGATGAGGGTTATGCCGAAATCTTCGAGTTGCAGGCTTTGGGTCTTGCACACCGCCTAAACCATATCGGTTGCCAAAAGGCTGTGTTGGGCGTATCTGGCGGCTTAGACTCAACCTTAGCACTTATGGTTGTGGCTCGCACTTTTGATATCCTCGGTTTGGACCATAAGGGTATTGTAGGTGTAACTATGCCTGGCTTTGGCACCTCTAACCGTACATACAACAACGCCCTAACATTGATGCAGGAGTTGGGTATCACTATGCGCGAAATATCTATCTGTCCTGCCTGTGAGCAGCACTTTAAGGATATCGATATCGACCCAACTGTGCGTAATGCTGCCTATGAGAACTCGCAAGCACGCGAGCGCACACAGATACTTATGGATATAGCCAACGCTGTGGGTGGCATCGTTGTGGGAACAGGCGATTTAAGCGAGTCAGCGCTCGGTTGGGCGACCTATAATGGCGACCATATGTCGATGTATAATGTCAACTGCTCAGTACCTAAGACCTTAGTGCGCGAGTTGACTAAATGGATAGCTTTGCACTACGAAAATGAGAGGGTAAGAGAGGCTCTTGAAGATGTTGTTATAACACCGGTAAGTCCTGAGCTTCTGCCGGCAGACAAACAGGGCAATATAGCCCAAAAGACTGAGGATATCGTAGGTCCGTATGAGTTGCACGACTTCTTCCTCTACCATACCGTTGTCAGCTGTGCATCGCCGACTAAGATATTGACTTTGGCGCAGTTAGCCTTCAAGGATGTCTATGACCGAGCAACAATACTCCATTGGCTACAGCTCTTCTACCGCCGCTTCTTCAGCCAGCAGTTTAAGCGCTCAGCTATGCCTGATGGACCGCAAGTTACTGCCGTTTCCCTCTCGCCACGCGGCAGTTGGGCAATGCCTTCCGATGCTCTGAGCCAAACTTGGTTTGAGGATATATTGAATAATGCGTAAATAGAGAATTGAGAGCCTGTCTGACAAGTTTGGATAGGCTCTTTTGATATCCTATTGCAAATGTTATCATCGTGCTGCAAAAAAAGTGTAACAATTATATACTCCTTAAAATAAAATCATTATCTTTGCGGCGCAAATGTGGAGAGATTTGGACTGCTTGCAACCACAATAAAAAATCGCTAAACCAGCTATTTTATCCAACAGTCAATTCTTCCCACGGTTTTATTAACACAAAAAAAGTAAAAACTATGGGATTTTTATTTACCTCCGAGTCAGTGTCTGAAGGACATCCTGACAAGGTTTCAGACCAGATTTCAGACGCCATTTTGGACGAGTTTCTACGCCGCGACCCTCAATCTAAGGTCGCTTGTGAGACACTTTGCACCACCGGTCTTGTTGTAGTTGCCGGTGAGGTGCGTTCTGAAGCGTATGTAGACATTCAGCAGACTGCCCGCCGCGTAATTGACCGCATAGGTTATAACCGCAGCGAGTATCAGTTTGATGCCGCTTCGTGCGGTATCCTTTCGGCTATACACGAGCAGTCAGCAGATATCAACCAGGGCGTTGTACGCCAAACTGAGGAGGAGCAGGGCGCCGGCGACCAGGGTATTATGTTCGGTTATGCCACACGCGAGAGTCGCGAGCTTATGCCTGCGACACTAATTCTGTCAAGCGTTATTTTGAAAGAGCTTGCCGACATCCGTCGTCAGGGCGAGGTTATGACCTACCTTCGTCCAGATGCTAAGAGTCAGGTTACTATCGAGTATGACGACAATCGCCGACCTATGCGCGTACACACCATTGTTGTCTCCACCCAGCATGATGAGGATGTTGACGCCCCTCAAATTCGTGAGGATGTGCGTAACATACTTATTCCGCGCGTTAAGGCTCGTTTGGAGCGCGCTCACGACGAGTTGGCAGAACTTATTGACGACAACTACATCCTCTTTGTCAACCCTACAGGCAAATTTGTCATCGGCGGACCTCATGGCGACACAGGTCTTACCGGTCGTAAGATTATTGTTGACACCTATGGTGGTCGTGGAGCACACGGCGGTGGTGCCTACTCAGGCAAGGACTCCTCTAAGGTTGACCGTAGTGCAGCCTATGCCGCTCGTCATATAGCAAAAAATATGGTGGCAGCAGGTGTGGCTGACGAGGTCTTGGTACAGCTCAGCTATGCTATCGGTGTGGCTCAACCATTGTCAGTATATGTTGATACCTACGGCACAAACCACCTCAACATCAGCCAGGGCGAGATTGCAGAGCGCATAGCAAAGCTCTTTGACCTTCGTCCGGCAAGCATCGTGCGCCGCTTCGGTCTTAAGAACCCTATCTTCGAGGCTACAGCTTCATACGGTCACTTCGGCAACCGCCCATATACCAAAGATGTAACCTTTATCGAGAATGGCGTCGAGGTTGTTCGCCCTGTGGAGTTCTTCAGCTGGGAGAAACTCGATGCTGTAGATGTTATCAAGGCTGAATTCGGGCTATAAGATTAGGTAACTATCAAAAGAATAGAGTTGTCCAACCTCGAAAGTTGAGCAACTCTATTTTTATGTAACCTTGTAATGGCTACTTCATATTGTCGTTAGTAAGCAATACCCCATTATACTCTCCGGTAAGGGTCTCAAGGAAGGCGATAATCAAGTCCTCCTCATCATCGGTAAGTGCTACGCCTGATTGGTATGTACCCATATCGCATACTGCCTCCTTAAGGGTTTGGCGGGTACCGTCGTGATAATAAGGTGCTGTAAGAGCAACATTTCTCAGTCCCGGAACCTTAAATCGGTGGCGGTCGCGCTCAACGCCTGTCTGCTTAAAGCGTCCGTTATCCTCCTCGGTAAGTTCCAGACCGCGCTCTGCGAAGTAGTGACGGCGCAGACCCATAAGTTCATAGGACTGACCTCCAACATTGGCACCAATATGGCAGGTTGCACAGTTATACTTCTTAAAGAGTTCATAGCCCTGCTTAGCCTGCTCATCAATAGCTGCATCATCACCACGAAGGTATTTATCAAACGCCGAATTTGGAGTTATAAGTGTACGCTCAAACTGCTCTATGGCATCTGTAATATTTGCTTGACTCCAACCATCCGGATAGGCTGCCTTGAAAGCCTTTGTCAGTGCTCTATCTTTGGATAGTTTGGCAATAATATCATCAAAAGAGACGGAAGCCATCTCCACAGGGTTGAGTGGTGGACCTGCCGCTTGGTCTGCCAAAGTTACGGCGCGACCGTCCCAGAACTGCACAAAATTATAGACCGCATTATAGACCGTCGGCGCATTTACACCACCTAACTTACCCTCAACGCCCTCTGAGTACTGCTTATTATCCACGCCGGCAGTATTGAGTCCATGACATGAGGCACAAGAGATTGTATTATCCACCGACAAGCGGGCATCGTGGTAGAGTATACGACCCAAAGCCACCTTAGTCGGGTCGGCATCCAAACTCTGAGCTATAGGACGGATAACCGAACCTGCATGTTCGCCCTCAAGACCGTCATTATAGTAGGCTGCGCGGTATGACTGAGCCCAATCTACAACAATATCGCGCTTAGCATTTGTGGTCTGGCTACCCCAATGGACAAGGTAGTATTTTGCCAATGGCATACTCTTATCCAGAAAGACCTTCTCCACCTTAGCCAAATCTACCATACTTACCTCTGCGCCTTCCGCCAAAGCTTCAACCATAGGCTCCATATCAAAGGACCTATAACCCTCCTGGCTATCGCTCCTTACTACATCTCCCATAATAGGCAAAGAGCTATAAAATGGCAATTCAGGCTCCTGACTATGACAACTCAGACAGCCGCCATCTTCAAAAATCATCGCTACCCTATCCGGCGCAGCAAGCTCGGAAGAGGGTACTTTACAACTCACGCGGTAGACCACTGCTAACAGAGCTACAAGCACGAGAGCACCAAAAAAGAGTTTTTTCTTCATAACATTCCGAATTTTAGTAGTTTAAGATATGCTTTATAAATTTGTAATGCACTATCTGTTATATGTATGAACGCTTGTTTTGGCTGTTGGAAGGTAGTTGACTCCATACCAGCACATCTGTAGCGACAAGAAGGCTAAAACCATCACCACACAGAGTGTTTTACGCCCCGCACGCCCTAATCTAAGGAGATGTAGAGCCGCCAAATAGAGAAACCAGGTAGCCGCAGCCCAACTCTCCTTAGCATCCCAGCTCCAATACTCGCCCCACGCCTCTTTCGCCCACAGAGCACCGGTAAGCATACCCACCGTAAAGAAGGCTACACCACCATAGAGCAGCCGCTCTATATCCATTTGAACACTCTTTTTGCTCAGTAACTCATATATCGACATCAGCGTTGCACAACCCAACAGAGCGTATGAGAACATATATATCGACACATGAGGGATAAACCATACACTCTGCAACGCCGGCATAAGGGTACTATCGTGAATTTCAGGCTTAAAGCAGTTGACAACCATAAAGACCACCGATAGTAACGCCGCAAAGCCAGGCACCCAGCGATAACCCCACCTATGGTATGTAAAGGCTCCCGACACCAATAGGCAGAAAGAGTACCATAATCTGGTTTCGCCCATAGTACGCATTGGTGGGCGGTCTAAAGCAATCCACAGCACAATGATAAATATCCCCAACACCACCGTAGCGCACCACAGCAGCCATCTTGTTACCACAACAGAGGCTCCACGAAGTGCTAAAATAGCGCCCGCGACCGCCAAAAGAGCAGCTAAAATGGCAAATATCGGAAATATATCCCAACCTAAAATCATCGCTTTGGTCCTCTAAAAAACATCAACACAGCCCCTATCAGCAGTAACACTATACCCGACAGAGCCACCCCACGCCAGGGCTGACAAACTATTTGCAGGATAACACTATCCCCATCTGCCGACTTATCGACACTAACAAGATATATATCCTCTCCATAACGCACAGAGTATGGATGGTTAACCCTCAAGGTTACCGGGACATCCGCCACAACCACATCAGCACGATAGTCAGAAGGTGTTCCATTATCATAGTAGTCGACCTGAAGGTCTGAGAGGACAATAGGATAATCCAAATATGTGCGCACACCCTCCGCACTTACAGCCTCCCTATTTGGCTCTTTTGCAACCTCTATGCGCATAATCTTACTATCCGGAGCTCCCCATAACCCGGCAGACAAAACCAACCACAAACCCAAATGACAGAGGATAAAAAGCCACCTTACACCCCCACCATTACGCCATCCGCGCAGTGTAACCATAGTAATCTGGGTCTGAGAGTAGAGCAATGCCGCCACAAATGCAAAATGGGTGGTCGCAGGCTCTGACTGCAACCCTGCTACAATGCACACCACCGCAAGCAGTGCAATATTAAATAGTGTAGCGGAGCTGCTAAGCAGATAGCGAACAAAATAACCGGTGGAGTATCGACGGTAAAAATCAACTATACCATAGAGCCATAGGAGCATCAACACCACATTTACCGGAAAAGCAAGAATATCAAGATATGGAGCCACATCTCCCACAACCATAGAGAGAGCAACCACCACCGCCACAAGCAAAAACGAAGTTAGAGTATATGCACTTACCGATAAAATCACTGCTAAATAAATTTATCGTAAAGATATAGAAAATATCGAAAATCTACAAGCTTTTACCTAAAAAATTAACATCATCCACGCAGCAAGGGCAGAGCGGAGAGTTTTAAGGGCGAGGGTAAGGTGGTTTTCGACAGTCTTTTTAGATATATTAAGTGTAGTGGCGATAGTCTGGTTATCCATCCCCATATACCTACTCATTTCAAACACACGACGGCGCTG
>JAZNTY010000177.1:0-3840 GCA_045592005.1 Alistipes sp.
AAAATATTCATAATTACAAAAAAACTGAATTTCCTTCTATAAAAAGAGTGACTGGAGAAGTATTGTAAAATAGTGCAATATTTACTACCTTTGTTATCGCTAACTGTTTTATCTATGCACCTATGAGCAACTTATCAAAGATAGCCTCACTTTTTGCAGTAGAGGGTACAATAGACTCTATTGTGCCATTGGGCGAGGGTTTTATCAACGATACCTACATTGTAACAACTTTTGGAGAGGCTCCGAACTATATCTTGCAGCGCAAAAATCACAATATCTTCCCCGATGTGGCGGGTATGATGGAGAATATATCGGCGGTGACTGCCCATATCAAAACAAAAGTTAACGACCCTCTGCGCCACACTTTGACCCTGATACCGACCCTTGAGGGCAAACTATATGCCAGCCTGGAGGGTAACTTTTGGACAATGTGCCTATTTATCGAGCGTTCTAAGAGCTATGACCGCGCCGACAGCGTAACTTTGGCTTATCAAGGAGGCGTGGGCATAGGTCGTTTTCAAGCGCAACTTGCCGATTTTGATAAGCCCCTGAATGAGACTATCAAGGGTTTTCATAATATCCGTTATCGCTTTGAGCAGTGGGATGCTGTAGTGGCTGCCGACCCTATGGGTCGTCTATCCGAGGTTACGAAGGAGATTGGCTGGATAGAGTCGCGCCGAGAACAGATGCTCGCCTTTTGGGGCTTGGTGGAGAGTGGCACGCTACCTATGCGCGTAACCCATAATGACACTAAAATCAGCAATATTCTCTTCGATGCCGACAGCGATAAGGTACTATGCGCCATAGATTTAGATACCGTTATGACCTCTACAGCACTCAATGATTTTGGCGATGCAATACGCTCATATACCAATACCGGCGCTGAGGATGATAGAGATTTGAGTCGTGTAAGTATGAACTTGGAGATGTTCCGCGCATATGCCGAGGGCTACCTCTCCGAGAGCAAGTCAACGATGACACAAAGCGAGAAGCAGTGGCTCGCCTTCTCTGGTTTGTATATAACCTTTGAGCAGGTGCTGCGATTTTTGATGGACTATATCGACGGCGATAAGTATTATAAAATTGCCTATCCCGACCACAACCTTGTGCGCACACACGCTCAATATAAGCTGTTGACAAGTATGGAGGAGCAGTATCCGCAGATGCAAGCAATTGTAGTAGAACTGCTAAAGTGATTTTTCGCGTTTTTTATTGCAGCTTTTGGCTACCGCAGGGCTGCGACGCTACATATCTGTATTCCACTCTCCTCCGGCGCTTTCACAGATAACAGGACGGGCTGACTCCACAGATTTGAGCCACTGATAGGCTTTATAGAGGCAGTAGCCGTTGCCGGCATTAGGATGAGAGAGGGAGTAGGCGATAATACAAGGGTGGTTACGGGTACGATAGTACATAGTCTTGACGCGCAAGAGGTAATCTCTGAGGAGGTTCGGGTTATTTGACGGTGTACCGCCGAGGGTACGGTCATCGCCCTTAGAGGTTGGGTTTATAGATGCGCGCTCGATGACATAGAGACCCACATCGTCACAGAGGTCGTAGAACCACAGAGGCTGTGGGGAGTCCGGCTTAAGGGTATTGATACCTTGAGCTTTGAGGGCAAGGATATCTTTACGGCTCTCAGCGCGGGTAGTTTTGGCGTTATATTGGGCACTTTTGATGGTTATAGGCTTACCATTGCGATAGATAGTGCCCTGATTAAAGGTTGTAGAGCCTGCGCCTATACGCACAGGGATATATTCAAAAGGTTTACCGTTGCGCTTAAGATATATTGTTGCGCGATAGAGCCACGGCTTTGCGGCGCTCCAAAGGTATCGTGTCTCGGCGCCCAAATCGACCCTAACGCGTAGTGTATCGCGCGACCTGCCAGGCACAACAACCTCATTTACAGCATAGTCGACCAATTTGCGCTCAGGGGTATAGATATCGTAGCCGACAGTAAAGTTCTCCTGAAAATTGAAACTATTGTCCGCAATAATATCGAGCTGAAGGTGCAGCTTGCCCTGGCGCTCAACAATAGCAGCATCGTAATCAAAGACCGATGTACGATGTTGGGCATAGAGATAGCAGTCTTCAAACTGTTTACGCGGCGAAGGTTGGGCAGACTCGTTGAGTTGCCAACTCTTGGAGGGGCGCAGAAGCAGTACAATATCATTCTCGCCCTGCTGAAGATATGGCGTTACAAAGTAGTCGGCAGGGGTATGTGGGTCCTCGGAGGAGGCTACAACAGCGCCATTGATAGCTATATCGTAGGCTTGACGCGTATTTTCAATATGCAGATAGGCGTTATAGTCGTTCCACGCCGTAGGTACAGCTATCTTAGTGCCGAACATCTCAATATCGCCGACAGTACCCAAATTCTGCGGACGATAGACAATGTGGTTAACGGTCTTTGAGTGGTCGCGGTTCAACGCATCTTCGCGTGCATCATATGGGGCAAACTCGCTACGAAATATCTGCTGAGCTGCCAAAATACCACCAACAAGGGTAAAAAAGAGAAGTATTGCAAGTCTTTTCATCGCTTCATACTTTAACGAGAGCAAAGATACTATTTTTTTCGTAAATGCGTAACTGAACAGACCTCACTAAAAGCGAGTCAATGGCTAAAAATCAAAAATATTCTCTTTATCGTTGTTATTCCGTTGTTTTTTCGTAACTTTGCAAGTTAGAAATCAAAGAAAACAAATATAATACAAAACCATTATGCGTATAGCTGAATTATTAAAATCAACCGCTTATAACTCTCCGGTAACCGTAAAGGGTTGGGTGAGAACAAAGCGTGGCAACAAGAATGTGGCTTTCATTGCGCTCAATGACGGAAGTTGCGTTGCCAACATTCAGATTGTAGTAGATTTGCAGAAGATTGCTGAGGAGAGCCTCAAGAGTGTTACTACAGGCGCTTGCATCTGCGTTAAGGGTACTCTTGTAGAGAGTCTTGGCGCTGGTCAGGGTGTTGAGGTGCAGGCTGAGAGCATCGAGGTTTACGGCACAGCAGACCCTGAGACCTACCCTCTACAGAAGAAGGGTCACTCACTTGAGTTCTTGCGCGACATTGCATACTTGCGTCCGCGTACAAACACCTTTGGCGCCGTGCTGCGTATTCGTCACGCTATGGCGTATGCTATTCACAAGTACTTCAACGACAAGGGCTTCTACTACCTCAACACTCCGCTTATCACAGCCTCTGACTGCGAGGGCGCAGGTGCAATGTTCCAGGTAACAACCCTTGACCTTAACAATCTTCCAAAGGGTGAGGATGGCAAGGTAGACTACACTCAGGACTTCTTTGGCAAGCCTTGTTCACTAACCGTTTCTGGTCAGCTTGAGGGCGAGCTTGGTGCCCTCTCGTTGGGTCAGATTTACACCTTTGGTCCTACTTTCCGCGCCGAGAACTCTAACACTCCGCGCCACCTTGCCGAGTTCTGGATGATTGAGCCGGAGATGGCATTCTACGAGCTTGAGGATAATATGGCGCTGGCTGAGGACTTCCTTAAGTACCTTATCCGCTACGCCCTTGATAACTGCCGTGAGGACCTTGAGTTTATGAACAAGATGTGGGATAAGGAGCTTATCGAGCGACTCAACTTTGTGCTTGAGAATGACTTTGTGCGCCTTGACTATACTGAGGGTATCCGCATCCTTCAGGAGTCTGGCCGTAAGTTTGAGTTCCCTTGCCACTGGGGTTGCGACCTGCAGTCAGAGCACGAGCGTTACCTTGTTGAGGAGCACTTTAAGCGTCCAGTAATCCTGATTAACTATCCAAAGGAGATTAAGGCATTCTATATGAAGCAGAACGAGGATGGCAAGACTGTACGCGCAATG
>JAZNTY010000178.1:0-6867 GCA_045592005.1 Alistipes sp.
CCGAATTTAGGCTTAACGGTATCAATATTGAGAACCATCTCTTTTTCGTCAACCCCAACATCAACAAGACAGGTAGATATATTCAAGAGACGCTTAGGTCTATTACTAAGGATGACTTACTACCCCATCCAATCATCAAGGGGGCATATACTCTACCATTAGAGAGTGCGGCTCTATTCTTTATCCGCCACTCCAGTTGGCACTATGCCCGCGAGGGTATTAAGTTGCGCGATATCTGCGATTGGGCGATGTTTTTGGATGTAAATGGCAAGAATATAGACTGCAAGAAGCTAAACAAGATGCTATCCGAGTCAGGGCTTCTGCGATATGCGGCTATTCTAACACATATTGCAGTGCAGTATTTAGGAATATCCTCGTATTTGGAGTTTGAAGAGAATATAGACCAAATTGCCGCTAAGGTTAAGAATGACATACTCACATTCGACAACTCCGGCAAAAGGGCTAAAAAGAACTTTATTCAGGTATTTATAACTAAAATAAGTAACCGAATATCCCGCAAATGGTGCTATGATGAAGTTGTTCCGGATAGCTATTGGGGCAACATATGGTACTCCATTATGGGCTACATAAAAAGTCCGTTGGCGATATTCAAGGCTAAGCTATAGAACTATATTCTGTCCAGCAACCTCCGTATTGCAGGTATCTTTGTCACTAATAGTATAGCATGAGCAGGTAAGAGTTTACAAGCACCTACAGCGACCTTTGTAAATAGTCCGGGAATAAGGGTACGACTACCTCTATTCATTGCTCTCAAGGCTCTTTTTGCAACACTTTTTGCTGACATCATTACACCTAAAGCCCTAAATAACTTGCGCTTAGAGGGGCTAAGATTATATAGAGGTGTATCTACAGCTCCTGGATATACTGTTGTTACAGATACTCCATTTCGGCGCAACTCATACCATAAAGACTGTGCAAAACTCTTAGCGCAACCTTTGTAGAGCCATAGAGCGACATTGTCGGATATGGAGTCCACGCAGTCATTGAGCTGACAATAAGTATCCTACCCTCTCCACATCTCGCCATATCAGCACCAAAAAGACGACACAGTTTCATAGGTGTTGTAAAGTGCAAAGCTGTGATAAAATTTATATAGCTATCTGTAGTATTTAGAAACTTACCAAAGTGCAATACTCCAGCATTGGAGATTAAAATATCTACCTCGCCATAGCTTTTAGCTTGCTCATACACATATTGTGCTGCGTCAGTAGTAGATAGGTCCGCATCTATAAATTTAACCACTACCCCATATTGCTGCTCTATCTGCATAGCAACCTGACTGTTAGCCTCCGGCTGGTTGCTAACAATGATTATATTCTGACCCTGTTCGGCAGATTGGCGAGCAAACTCCAAACCAATACCAGAGCATCCGCCTGTTATAAGTGTATAACGCATCACTTCTTAAATATAAAATATACCGCCGCCACAAGGCAGAGAAAACCCACAAGATGGTTCCACTTGAGCGCCTCGTTCTTCATCACAAGCAGGACAATGACCGTAAAAACTGTCAGCGACACCACCTCCTGAATAACCTTAAGCTCCCATATTGAGAATGGACCGCCATACTCGGCACTGCCAAGACGGTTTGCCGGCACCATAAAGCAGTACTCAAATAGAGCCACTAACCAGCTAATGCCAATCACGACCATAATGCCAAACCTCTCAAATCGGCTCTTAAACATTACCTGCCCATACCACGCAAGTGTCATAAATAGATTTGAACAAACTAAAAGCGCAATCGCCCCCAAACCTCTCGTTAACATATATAATATAGTCGTTTATTTATTCTATCATCCCACGCCCGCCACTAATGTCAGGCGCATATTAAATTCTTAAATATCACTTCGCTCCAAAGCCTAAATCTAAAATGCAGTAGTGCAAACAAGCAGTGTCAGTAGTATTGTAATTATTTTCTTCATATCAACAGCAAAAGGTCGGTTGCCCGACCTTGATTATTGTAGTATCTGCCAGAGTTTATCCTTAAGTTGTTGGATGTTAAGACCCGACACTGAAGAGATAAATATTGTTTCAATATCTTTAGGCAGTTCCACTTTCATCTGCTCAATAAGTTCTTCATCAAGCATATCGCACTTTGTAACAGCTAAAATGCGCTGTTTATCAAGCAATTCTGGGTTATATTGGGTAAGCTCGCCCAAAAGTATACGATAATCCTCGGCAATATTGTCGCTATCAGCTGCAATCATAAATAGCAAAGCCGAGTTTCGTTCAATATGTCTCAAGAAGCGCGTACCAATACCTTTTCCTTCGTGTGCGCCTTCGATAATACCCGGAATATCTGCCATAACGAATGATTTACCATCACGCACCTCTACAATACCCAAATTTGGTTCAAGGGTAGTAAAAGCGTATGATGCAATCTTCGGTTTTGCCGCAGATACCACAGAGAGGAGTGTACTTTTGCCTGCATTTGGGAAGCCCACAAGACCCACATCTGCAAGGACCTTCAGTTCAAGAATAAAAGCACCTTCATCGCCCTCTTCGCCAGGTTGGGCATATCTTGGAGCCTGGTTTGTAGCAGTTTTGAAGTGCCAATTACCTAAACCTCCACGACCACCCTTTAGCAGTACTAATTCCTCGCCATCAGCCGTAACTTCGCCCACATATTGCAGTTCAGTTTCGCCATCCTCAGTCTCTATAACACGGCGAGCAACGGTACCTAATGGCACAGAGATAACAATATCCTTTGCATCCTTACCACTTGAGCGTGCACCTGAGCCACACTGACCATCTTCAGCAAATTGATGACGCTGGTATTTCAAGTGTATAAGGGTCCAATATTGGCTATCTCCCTTTAATATAATACTGCCACCCTTACCACCATCGCCACCATCAGGACCTCCAAATGCGACAAATTTCTCACGACGAAAGTGCGCTGAACCGGCTCCACCATGACCAGAGCGGGCAAATATCTTTACATAATCAACAAAATTAGAACCTGCCATAATAGAGTCGTGTTTTTACATTCTTTGAGGCACATCTATACCGAGCAACGCCATTGATTTACAAATAATACGCGCCACCTGCTCAGCAAGTTGTAAACGGAAGTGCTTAGTCTGCTCACACTCCTCACGCAAAATTGAGTGGTCATGATAGTATCCATTAAACATCTTACACAACTCATACGCATAAGCCGCAATTACAGATGGAGCAAACGATTCTGCCGCAATTGTTACAGTCTGCGGATACTCGGCAAGTAGTTTGATAATATCGGTCTCCTCTGGCAGTAGTGATAGTTGTTCAACAGGTGCGGAGAAGTTGATGCCTTGCTCCTTAGCCTTACGCAGCACAGAGCAGATACGAGCGTGTGTATATTGGATAAATGGACCTGTATTACCATTGAAATCGATACTCTCGCGTGGGTCAAAAAGCATAGTTTTCTTTGGGTCTACCTTGAGGATGAAGTACTTCAGAGCACCAAGACCAATCATCGCGCAGATTTCATTAGCCTCTTGCTCAGTACAACCCTCTAATTTACCCAATTCTGCCGACATTTCACGAGCTGTATCAACCATCTTCTCTACCAAATCGTCAGCATCAACAACTGTACCTTCGCGAGACTTCATCTTGCCCTCAGGAAGTTCAACCATACCATAAGAGAGGTGGTAAATATCATCACTCCACTCATATCCGAGCTTCTTAAGTACAAGCTTGAGAACTTGGAAGTGGTAGTTCTGCTCGTTACCAACAACATAGGTTATACCATCGAGGTTATTCTGCTCAAAGCGCTGAAGAGCAGTACCTAAATCTTGGGTCATATAGACAGATGTACCATCGCCTCGCAACAAAAGCTTTTGATCTAAACCGTCGGCTGTCAAATCAATCCATACAGAGCCATCCTCCTTACGGAAGAAGATACCCTTCTCAAGACCCTCGGCAACAATGCTCTTACCGAGAAGATATGTTTGGCTCTCATAGTAGACCTTGTCAAAATCAACACCTAAGGTCTTATAAGTAACATCAAAGCCATCATATACCCAGCCATTCATCATCTCCCACAGTGCGCGAACCTCTACATCTTTAGCCTCCCATTTGCGCAGCATATCTTGAGCCTCAAGGAGAATTGGAGCAGACTTTTTAGCCTCCTCCTCACTCATTCCTCCAGCGACAAGCTCCGCAATCTCTGCTTTGTAGTGCTTATCAAACTCTACATAGTAATCGCCCACAAGGTGGTCGCCTTTCTTACCGGTACTTTCAGGAGTTGCTCCATTACCATAACGCTGCCAAGCAACCATAGACTTGCAGATGTGGATACCTCGGTCATTTACGAGGTTTGCCTTGATAACATTGTGTCCATTAGCCTTCAAAATCTGCGACACAGAGTAACCGAGCAGATTATTTCGGATATGACCCAAGTGCAAAGGCTTATTAGTATTAGGAGATGAGTACTCAACCATAATTGTACGACCCGAAGGCTCTGCCTGACCATAATTTACATCAGCCACAACCTGCTCAAAGCGAGTTTTCCAAAAGCTATCTGTAAGAGATATATTCAAGAAGCCTTTGATAACATTATAGGTACCTACCTCATCGTACTTTTCTACCAAAACATCTCCAATCTCTTTAGCTGTCGCCTCTGGAGATTTACGCGACAATTTTAGCAGTGGGAAGGTTACAAGTGTAAAGTCGCCCTCAAACTCCTTTCGAGTCTTCTGTATTTGTATCTGCGATGCCGATACTTCGCTACCATAAAGAGACTGTGCCACAGCGTGCGCCAACTCTGCAATGTACTGATCTATAGTCATATCTAATATATTTTTTGTTACAAAGATAATAATTTTTCTACTTCTTCAATCCCTTATAGACAACAATTGCCAAGGCAATAATCACTATTGCAATTATTCCGTAGCCTATCTCATGGCTATATTTTGTCACTGTGCTTATCAACTGGTTCTCAGGAACTACCGCCTCAAGATAGTATCCTAATGCCGCAAGTACACTATTCCACAGACCGGCACCGATAGCTGTATAGAGTGTAAATTTAGCAAAATTCATCTTTGCCAAACCTGCCGGAATAGATATCAACTGACGCACAGCTGGAACCAAACGACCCACAAGAGTAGCCAATGCACCATACTTCACAAAAAAGCCCTCGGCTATTTTAACTTTAGACTCATCTATAAGACACATATGACCTATACGGCTATTGGCGAACTTATAGACAATAGGTTTTCCGAGCCACAATGCTAAAAAGTAGTTCACATAAGCGCCAATCAAAGCACCAACGGTAGCAAAAAATATTACCAACCATACATTCAACTCTCCCGAAGCTGCTGCTTTATAGGCAGCAGGAGGAACAATCACCTCCGAAGGAAATGGTATAAAACTACTTTCAATAGCCATCAGCAGCGTTATGGTCCAATAGTTCAAATTGTCCAAACACCACTCTATAAACCCCAATGATTCCATAAACTATATTTTTAGTTGGGCAAAGGTACAAAAAAAGTAGCTGCCAGCAAAATATCTGACAGCCACTTTCATACAAGTTTATTTTATATAACTCTCTTGCCTACTTCTTCTCCTTCAAAAGGTCACGAATTTCGGTTAGCAAAAGTTCCTCCTTTGTTGGAGCCGGCGGTGCTGCTGGAGCTGCAGGTTTTGCCTCCTCCTTCTTCATCATCTTATTCATAATCTTTACCATCATAAATACGCAGAACGCAAGGATGGTAAAGTCTACAACCTGCTGAATAAAAGCTCCGTAGTTCCAAGTTACAGCTGGTGCAATTTCCGCGCCACCCTCAATAACTGCCTTCTTGATAACCAACTTAAGGTCAGTAAAGTCTACACCACCGACAACAAGTCCGATAGGCGGCATAATAACATCATTAACCAAAGAGGTTACAATCTTACCGAATGCACCACCGATGATAACACCGACAGCCATATCCATCACATTACCCTTAAGGGCGAATGCTTTAAATTCCTTCAAAAATCCCATAATAGTTTGGTTTTATAAATTAAAATATTAGCCAATAATCATAATAACAGCATCTGTAGCTATATTCTCGCCCTCTGCAACACAAACCTGCTGAACTGTACCAGCATAATCCGATGTAATAGAGTTCTCCATCTTCATAGCCTCAAGAACAGCAACCTCATCGCCGGCAGCAACTTTATCGCCAACGCCTACCTTCAATGATATAACACGACCTGGCAGCGGAGCTACTACTTTATTACCAGAGACTGCGGCAGTCGGAGCAACTGGAGCAGCAGCAGGAGCAGCATCGCCAATTTCAAGGATAATAGCATCTGTAGCAACATTGTCACCCACAGCCACAAGAATTTGCTTTACTACGCCACCAAAATCTGCTGTAATAGAGTTCTCCATCTTCATAGCTTCAAGAACGACAACCTCTTGACCAGGAGCAACAGCATCGCCAACCTTAACCTTGATATCTATAACCTTTCCTGGCAGTGGAGCCACAACAGTTTTGCCTGTAATTGGCTGTTTAGCCTCAATAACAGCCTCCTGAACCTCTGCCTTTGGAGCCTCAGCAGCAGCCTTAGCCTCATAAGCCTTCTTCTTAAGATTGGTAAGATAAGGTTTTGCCACCAATGGGAAGAGTTCAAGCAAGAGCACCTCCTTCTCGTTCTCAGCAAGCTTTACACCGCCAGCCTCCGGCAACTCCGGATTTGGCTGCTGCTGATACTTAGAGATATCGTAAGCTGTCTCCTCACGAACACCGCAAATCTTGAAACGGAACTCAGGGTCAATAGCCACTGGAGTCTTACCATACTCGCCCTTTACAAGGTTTACAAATTGATTATTCTTTGTAGTATACATAGCTCTACCAGCCTTCTCATCAAGGGCACAGTTTACAGCCTGAG
>JAZNTY010000179.1:0-4327 GCA_045592005.1 Alistipes sp.
CGACGAGCATCACTCGATAGCAGTTCATCAGGCTTAGAGAGCAAGTAACAATACGCTTTACGGTCACTACGACCAACACGACCACGCAGCTGATGAAGATTGCTCAAACCAAAGCGGTCTGCATTATTGATGATTATAGTATTCACATTAGGGATATCTACACCACTCTCAATAATGGTCGTCGAGACAAGGACATCACTCTCTCCATAAATAAAGTCCATAATAAGCTTCTCCATCTCGGCAGCCTTCATTCTACCATGTGCTGCCACAACGCGAGCTTTAGGACAGAGGCGTGAAATCATTCCCCTGATATCATTAAGCTGCTCAACATTATTATGCACAAAGTAGACCTGTCCCCCACGCGAAAGTTCCGTCTCAATAGCCTCACGCACAAGTTCCTCAGAGAATGTATGTGACTCTGTAATAATAGGTTGGCGGTTTGGCGGCGGTGTTGATATTATCGACAGGTCACGCGAGCCCATAAGCGAAAATTGGAGTGTGCGCGGTATAGGTGTTGCGGTCAGAGTGAGGGTATCCACGCTGATACTCATTTGAGTAAGTTTCTCCTTAGCCGCCACACCAAAGCGTTGCTCCTCATCGATGATAAGCAGCCCCAAATCACAGAACTTTATGGTCGAGCCGAGCATCTTATGTGTGCCGATAAGTATATCTATCTTGCCATCTTCCAAATCTTGGGCTATCTGCCGCGTCTGTTTAGCACTCTTTGAGCGGTTAAGATACTCCACCCTGACAGGCATATCGCGCAAGCGCTCGGTAAAGGAGCGATAGTGTTGCAGCGCCAAAATCGTTGTAGGGACCAACACCGCCACCTGCTTGCCGTCAACAACAGCCTTAAAAGCGGCGCGAATAGCAACCTCGGTCTTACCAAAGCCCACATCGCCACATATCAGGCGGTCCATAGGGCGAGAGGACTCCATATCTGCCTTCACAGCCTCGGTAGCTCGCTGTTGGTCCGGAGTATCCTCATATCGGAACGAGGCTTCCAAAGCCTGTTGCAGATAGCTATCTGCCGAGAAGGCAAAACCCTCACTCGCCTTACGCTTGGCGTACAAAGCTATAAGTTCGCGTGAGATATCCTTAACAGCTTTCTTGGTGGCATTCTTGAGTTTCTGCCATGCGCCACTGCCGAGCTTATGCACCTTAGGAGCCTCCCCTTCGCCACTCTTATAACGAGAGATGCAGTGGAGCGAGTGAACATCTATAAATAGCACATCGCCATCGCGGTATACCAATTTTATAACCTCCTTAGCTTTGCCTGTAATCGGGTCTGGCAGAGTTACCAAGCCATCAAAGCGACCGACCCCGTGGTCTATATGTACCACATAATCGCCAACTCGCAGAGCATTGAGTTCTGCAACGGTCATCTGCTCATCACGCTTAATCTCACCATTAATCTTATAGCGACGATAGCGGTCAAATATCTGATGTTCAGCATATAAGCACAAGCGTGTATCATAGTCCACAAAACCCTCGTGCAGCAGCAGTTTGAGCATTCTGAGTTTGACATTCGGACGGTTGATGCTATGAAATATATTCTCCAATCGCTCCATCTGCGCGCGGTTGTCCGAGAGCATATAGCACTCAAAACCATCCTGTTCGCGGGCTGTGATATCATCAGCAAAGAGTGCGAAGTTTTTATTGATTTTACCCTGAGGCTGAGTATGAAATATAACCGTAGCTGATGCAGGGCGCTCGGCAAGGTTATTTTTGAGCGAAAGCACCGTACTGCCGGTCATATCCTCAACAAAGTTGCGGCGTGAAGTAAGGTAGGCTGCCACACTCTGTGGTTCCTCGCTATTTTTCAGCATCTTGACCCTCAGTTCATCCAACTTACCACAGACATAGCCCACATCGTAGAACCAATAATTTGCACCCTGTCCCACAAAGCCGGCTAAAGAGGTAAGGTTATCCTCTGAATGGGCTGTATTAGCGATGATATCCACCGACTCAAGGCGGTCTGAGGAGAGCTGATTGGCTATCTCAAAGCGGCGCAGCGACTCAACCTCATCTCCAAAGAAGTCCAAACGATAAGGGCGGCTTTCGGCGTATGAGAAGATATCGACAATACCGCCTCGGACAGAGTATTGCCCAGGCTCATAGACAAAATCTACGCGCACAAAGCCCTCCTGCTCCAGGTAATCAACAAGCTCGCTGATGACAACAGTATCGCCGACACTTATCTTCATTGAGCTCTCAATCAGTTTCTCGGCTCTAACCACACACTCCACCAACGCCTCCGGATAGGTGCAGACCACAAGATAATCATCTGCTGAAAGAGTGGAGATAGCATTCATAACATTGGTGCGCATAACCACACCCTGCGCATCCTCTCTGCCGTAGACCAAAGAGTGTTTATAGGCGGACGGGAAGAACAAAACTCGCTTCTCGTCAACAAGGGCATAGAGGTCGTTCATAGCGTATGCAGCTGCATCGCGGTCCTCAGCCACCAATATATGCAATCCGGCAGTCTTAGATACCGCCGCTGCCAAATAAAACGAAAGGGCTCCTCCGACCAACTCATTAAGGTAGACGGTGTTGCCCTTCTGTTTCAACTCTTTTTGCAGTTGCACAAACGGTCGTGTTTGCCAAGCTGCTTCAACTATTTCGTGCATTTTACAGGTTATACCCTACTCTTTATCCTTTGTTTCGCTCGTTTTTTTACTCTTTCGGTTTATTCTCCCTCTACCCTTGCGCTCCTCCTTAACCTCAACAGCCGGCGCAACACTTACCTTAGGCTTACGACGACCTACATAGTTTGGATGCAACATATTCTCCCCTTGACGGTCAAGATACTGAACATCTACAATGCCACAGCTCTGAGAGGCAGTGATTGATATATACATCGCAAAGCGCCACATCCAGCGCATACGCTTAGAGATAAGCCCCTGCTTAATAAAAGCTGCCACATAAGGGCTGACAACAAGGTTTACATATCGCTCGCCGTGCTCCTCGGCAATAAGCGACAACTGATTTTCAATTTTGCGCTCCAGTAGCACTGTAGGCTCTATCTTGCCGGTGCCTCCACATGTTGGGCACACCTCCTGAATATCCTTTACTGCCACAGGGCGGATACGCTGACGAGTAATCTGCATAAGACCAAACTTAGTCAGCGGAAGTATTGTGTGGCGAGCCTTATCGGTAGCCATAAGTCGCTGCATCTCCTCATAGAGCATCTGACGACTATATGCTTTGTGCATATCTATAAAGTCGACTATAACTATACCTCCCAAATCGCGCAGGCGAAGCTGTCGCGCAATCTCCGCAGCAGCGGCAAGATTGACCTCCAACACATGCTCCTCCTGATTATCATCGGCTTTGGTGCGGTTACCTGAGTTTACATCTATGACATTCATAGCCTCTGTAGACTCAATAATAAGGTAGGCACCTCGCTTGAGGGATACATAGCGCGCAAAGAGCGACTTTATCTGTCGTGAGATATCGAAGTTATCAAAAATCGGCACCGTTCCTCGATAGAGTTTTACCAACTTGACCTTCTCTGGGTCCACCGACTTAATGTAACTATAAATCTCGTTATACATACCCTCGTCATCAACACAAATCTGTGTGAACGAGCCATCGAGGGAGTCTCGGATAATTGTATTGGCGCGGCTCATCTCGCCCATAAGCAGCGCCGGAGCCTGACGGCGACGAATTTGCTGCAAGGTTTTATTCCACTTCTCTACAGCAGCTAAGATATCCTGCTCCACATCAAGGTCTGTGGCATTGGTAGCAGCGGTGCGAATGATAACGCCAAAATTCTTTGGTAATACGCCCTGAGCTACTCGCTTTAGGCGCTTTTTCTCCTCACTGGAGCGTATCTTCTGCGAAAGGAAGACCTTTGAGGAGAAAGGAACAAGGACTATATTCCTTCCAGCCAATGAGATATCGCAAGTCAAACGCGGTCCCTTTGTTGATATAGCCTCCTTAGAGACCTGAACCATAATAGTTTGACCTACTTGCAGATGGGAAGCTATCTTACCATCCTTCTCCATAGGTGCATCGACCTTAATAGATTCTAATCGAAGCGATTTTTTCCCAGGAGCCCAGCTGTCGACAATCTTGTCAAGCGAAGGAAAGTGCGGTCCTAAGTCCTGATAGTGGATAAATGCGTCGCGCTCGTGACCGATATTTACAAACGCGGCGTTAAGTCCGGGCATAATCTTGCGCACCTTACCTAAGTATATGTCGCCGACAGAGAAACCTACCTGCGCCATATCCTTTCCTAACTCAACCAACTTCTTGTCCTCACAGAGGGCAATATTTACCTCGGTTGAAGTTACATTGATAATTAACTCGCGGTTCATAG
>JAZNTY010000180.1:0-2791 GCA_045592005.1 Alistipes sp.
CCCTTAATTTATATAACAACTATCAATGTGATTACTATCTGTAATTAGCAGATACAAGATATGCCACCTGGTCATTAAATTGATCGGCTGCAAGCAGCTGTTCCAAAGTCAGGTGCATACGGTAACGCCAATAGTGTGTTGGATTTGCAGGGACATTGATACGCTCAGCATCCGGGTCAGCAAAGCGCAGATTTCCATCAATAGACATCCAATCTTGCAGAGGCAGGATAGTAAGCATTGCTGGCGATGCCAAATGACGGTTAATAATCTCACGACAAATCTCAGCAGATGCATCTTCAGGAGCCTCGCCCCACCACTGCATAACATTGTTATAGTAGTGCTGTGTAGTCTGGCGGTTCTCACGCCACCAAGCGCGCACAGGGTTCATATCGTGGGTAGATGTTGTGCAAACTGCCATATATGGGTAGTGCATAACCGAGCCAAACTCCACACCTGTATCCTTAGGCATACGCTCAATTTCGAGCGAGAGTATCTGCTGATTATTCATAACCTCAGGTACACAGTCCGGTATCATACCCAAATCTTCGCCACAAGTGAGCATACGGGTAGTCTCAACAAGCATAGAGAGACGCTGCTCGGCTATGTTCTTCCAGAAGTCGTTATGACGGCGGTAGTAGAACTCGTTGTGAATTTCTGCAAAGGCGTGCTTCTGACCATCGCTCAGACATCTGAAACTATTGGTATCAAATGGAGTGATACGCGGATAGTAGTGACCCTCGCTATGGCGGTACTCAAGCCAGAGAACATCATCTGAGCTATAGTCCTTTGCTACATCGCGAGCAGGGTCGAAGTCAAAGCCTCGCCAACGGATATCGTCAGCAGTATAAGGCAGAGATGGGTTAAACTCACCCAGAAGTGCATTTACAGCATCCAATGGCACCTCCCAAATACGGAAGAAGCCGAGGATATGGTCGATACGGTAAGCGTCAAAGTACTCAGCCATCTTGCGGAAGCGTGTCTTCCACCAGCCGTAGCCATCCTTTGCCATCTCCTCCCAATTATATATTGGAAAGCCCCAATTTTGACCTGTAACAGAGAAGTCATCAGGCGGAGCACCTGCGGAGGACTTCATAACAAATAGTTCCGGGCTAACCCAAGCATCAACACTTATGCGGCTCACACCAATAGGAATATCGCCTTTTAGTGCTACACCCACAGAGTGACCATACTCAATAGCTGCGTGAAGCTGACGGTCAAGGTGGAACTGGATAAAGCGGTAGAAGTCTACTGCCTCGGCATTCTTAACAGCGAACTTTTCCACCTGCTGAGCATCATACTGTGCATACTTACCCCACTTGTTAAAGTCTGCTGTCTTATACTTATCGCGTAAAGCCGAGTATACAGCATAAGGTGTTAACCAACCTCCATTTGCAGCAACGAAGGCTTTATACTCCTTGCTTGCAAGGGTCTTTGCTCCACTTTCGGCAAAGAGGATACGCAGATAGTCAAACTTTGCATTCAGTGCGCGCTCATAGTCTACCTGTGGCAGTGCATTAAGCTCTGCTTGTAGTGCAGCAAAGCGCTCGCGGTCCGCCTTCTTGCGAAGCTTACCAGCTGCCTCAAGATTGATATAGAGCGGATGAAGAGCAATGGTTGAATTAGCGTTATATGGGTATGAGTCCTTCCAAGTGCGAGTCATTGTGGTGTCGTTGATGGGTAGAATTTGGATAATATTCTGACCTGTACGCACACACCAATCGGCAAGCAGTTTAAGGTCGCCAAAGTCGCCAACACCGAAGCTGCACTCACTGCGCAGAGAGAACATAGGCACAGCAACACCTGCACCACGCCATGTTGCTGTGTCACGCAAGCGCATACCTCTTATTATATATGCAGCGCCCTGCACCCCAAAGTATGGCAAAACGCGGTTATTGCCACTCTCCCAGCGTAACACTGTACCCGAGGTGGCATCAACAACAACAAATTTATACTCAGCCATACTCTCAGCACTGCTGAGTTCTATGCTCCAATGAGCATTGCCAACATGAGTCATCTGTCGTACTGCCGACTCGTTCCACTCGCCTAACTGCACAGTAGAGCCTATCAGAGCTAAAGCCTCGCCACGACGAAGTGTAGGAGCCTTTACCTCAAGACGCAAACCGCCACAAACAAGTTTACCTACAGCATGAGTAGCATGAGCAAAGATGGTGTCGGTAAACATAGAGGTGTAAAATGCGCGGTTAGATGGACGGTCAGACCAGCTATCTTCAACAACCAGATACTTAGCATCAACAGCCAAAGCGTATTTATGTCCCTCGCCCCACTCTCGGCGTAGAGTTTGACCGCAGTTATCAACGACCTCAAAGTGATAGGCTACACTCTTGGCACTCTTTGGTAGAGTAAACATCGCCACCCAATTAGTTCCTGAGCAACTCATATCTACCCTCTTACCGTCAGCAAGCTGTAATACTAAGCGCTCGCCCCACACTGTACGATAATCAAGATTTACAGTTACATTCATATTACATCAGTTTTACTATAGTTACAATATCACTATTACAAATATACAAAGAAAAATGGATATTCCACCACCAAAATATCCATTTCCTCTCAAACTGTAAGTTTTTGACTATGAGCAGACAAAATAACTCTGTGGTCGGCTACACAGTACTGCCCGCTTTTTGAAAATAGCAGTGGCGGATAGCACTAATTCGTACATCCGCCACTGCTATTTAAGGAATGAAAAGCAAATGCCGCCTTTTCACTGCACCGTATTTTGTCGTCAGAGCGGTGCAGTTACCACGCTCAATAAAAAGATGCCTGCTTGAGG
>JAZNTY010000181.1:0-14817 GCA_045592005.1 Alistipes sp.
GGCTTAGTTCTTTGCACCTGCCTTAGGGCGCTTTGCACCGTACTTAGAACGACGCTGACGACGACCCTCTACACCCTGTGAGTCTAGAGCACCGCGAACGAGGTGATAACGAACACCTGGAAGGTCCTTAACACGACCACCACGAACAAGCACAATAGAGTGCTCCTGCAAGTTGTGACCCTCTCCTGGGATATAGGCGTTGACCTCCTTGCCATTGGTCAATCTTACACGCGCAACCTTACGCATAGCCGAGTTAGGCTTCTTAGGGGTGGTGGTATACACACGAGTACAAACACCACGACGCTGAGGGCACGCTGCCAGAGCCGGAGACTTCGACTTATCCTCCATCTTGACTCTGCCGTTTCTTACTAACTGTTGAATAGTAGGCATTTATTAAACCTTTAATTGTTAAACTTGCGGGGCTTTTTCGCCCCAATTTCTATTTCGTTTTGCCGTTAGGCGGGTGCAAAGTTAATCAAAATTTTTTATTCACACTATATATATGCAGAAAAGCGACCCCAAAACAGCCTTTTTTTTACCTTTTTGAAGCCTATTGCCTATTCTTTTTTCTTATATTTTTTGAAACAAAATAATATTTGTTTATATATGATTTTACAACACACTGATTAGCAGTATATTAGATATTTTAACATCGTCCAAAAATCACAGTTGTGAAAAAATTTCAAAAAGTCGACCAACACAGCAAAAAAATTTGCTAAAATCACGATTTTTAAGGCAGTTACGACACAAAAACAGTCCAAAATCAACTCTAAAAATCAGGTTATGCAAGAATGATATTTTTATTGTTTTTCAATAATATTTAGCTCCTAAATCTTCTCTTTTGCAAAGGTCATTCACGACGATTTATCAGGGGTTAAACCACAAAAAAGCGCGAGATTTTAGACCCAATTACAATGGACAAAACCTCGCGACTCTTTCAAAGAAACAGAGACTTTATTAGGTGTTATTTTTGGTCTTTTTTGAACGAAAATTCAAGAATTAGCGGTAGTGCTTCACGCCAGAATTTCCAGTCGTGAACACCGTCGCGAACACGGAACTCTACAGAGACTTTTTCGCGTTTCATCTCGGTAAAAAAGTCAAGGTTTGTCTGTATCAACCCATCATCATCGCCGCAGTCTAACATCCAGCGCACTGTGCGGAGTTGCTCTATCTGTTCTGCTGTTGCATGGCGGAGATACTCTACCGGAGAGGTTTGAGCCACAGACCAGAGCCACTCAATCTCATCGGGGTTCTTTATCGATACACGATAGCGGTGGTCAAGAAGTCCACTTGTCGAGTAGCAAGCATTAAACATTTCGGGGTGCCTTTGAGCATAGACCACAGAACCTCCACCTCCCATAGACAGACCCGCTATTGCTCGACCGGATTTTGTCGCTATAGTCCTGAAAGTCTTATCAATATGAGGAATAAACTCCTGAAAGAAGAAGTCCTCATATGCCCAATTTCGAACATTGAAATAACCCATATTTTTACCACCACGGCGCTCGCCTATACCCGTTGCATCAGGCATTACGACAATCATCTTTACCGCCTTACCTTTAGCAATCTGCTCGTCTGTAATACGGGGCTGCTCGCCACCACCATTACGGTTCCAAGACTTGTGGTTCCCCCAGGCTCCGTGGAGCAGATAGAGAACCGGATACCGTTCTGTGGAGCTATCATAACCATCAGGCAAGTAGATAGAATAAGCCTTCTCTACACCCAAAACTTCACTCTTTACAGTCAGATGCTCAAGGCGACTCTGTGCCTGCGATGTTACACCTATAGCGAGGCACAATAGTGCAAAAACGACAAACTTTCTCATACTATAAACCACTATCAGCCTTATTATCAATCTCAATGTTAACCTTCGGATGCTTGTAATCTGCCACCCACATATTATCCACAGTGTAAACAGGCTTTGCATCCTCTACAGACCCTTTACCCTTTCCAAAACTAACGAGGATAGGCTTAAATGGCTCAAGTTCATAGATAGTTCTACCACGACGCAGGCGCAGTGTTATAGATGACTGATTTGTAAGCATATAGATATGCTCATTCTCCTCTTTAACGGCTGTTAAACGGCAATCCACAGCGGCATTTAGAAACTCTGTCAGCCACGACTCTTCGCCAATAAGCACACCTCCAGAGTAGGCTATAGTACGGCGTTCAAGAATGGCACTCTTAATAGCCGCTTCGGTCAGTTCCTCAGCAAAGATAATAGTCATTGTTCGGAGGTGACCATTCTGCCCAAAGCGGTGGGCTGTCATTGTGTGCTCATCGGTATTGGCAAACATAGTAAGCCCCTCGTCAATGCAGCGACGAACAATATGTGGATAGAATGTATATCCGTTTACAACCTCCACGCCGTCAATAAGCCCCTTACCATATACGCTCTCGTGAAACTCCGTCTTGTCGCTTGTATCGCGTTTCCACGCTGGATGGTTGTGGATAACTATACCGCCCTGATCCTTAACACGCTGAAAAGCGACTTCCAAATCAGCATCGTAAAGTCCATTTATATCCTGAAGAAAGAGGGCATTAAAGTGCCCGTGAGTCTGCGCATTGCGTGCCATCTCACAGCCCTTGATAACGAGCATCGGATAACCAGACTTTGCAACCTGATCTACAGCCTCTTGATGGATGGCATTAAAGTCTGCCAAGACGCGCTTTGCCTTGCCCGCTGACTGATATTTCAGCGGCTTGCCATCCTCAAAATATGGGGCAATAACCTTAAAGAACCTCCTTTCGCCCGTGCGACCCTCATAGTGATCTGTAATGGCGATAACATCTAACCCATCTAACCACGCCTCGGTAACTCGTCCCGCAGGGTTTACACGACCATCGGAGTAGGATGTGTGGATATGAAAATCGCCCTTGTAGCAGTTGTAGCCCTTGACTTTTGGCAACACAATCTCTGTACGGCGACCAGTAATCTCATTATAGGTTTTTACAGAGTGAGGAATCTTCTTCTGCGCCACAGCTGTTGAACAAACAGCCACCAACGCTAAAACAATAATTCTTTTCATAATTTTTAGGTTTTGTTTTTCACTATAGCCCACATTAGGCATAGTACAAAGATAGTCAACAAAAATCAAACTCACAAATCATTCGACTATCAGCCGAGAAATTCTTGTTGCAGTATTGATAATTTACGCCAAAATTTGTATCTTTGCAAATCAGATGCTCGCGTATGCGTAACGCGAGCGCGTAAGAGGTTGAAAAACAAAGAGAAAACAAGTAAAAAACAGATAGAATTATGGAATACAACTTTAGAGAGATTGAAGCCAAATGGCAAAAAGAGTGGCAAGAGCGAGGGGTCTACCGTGTAGAGGTTGATCAAAATCGCCCCAAATTTTATGTTCTTGACATGTTCCCATATCCATCGGGTGCAGGTCTGCATGTTGGTCATCCCCTCGGCTATATTGCATCCGATATCTACTCGCGCTACAAGCGTCTTTGTGGCTTCAATGTGCTACATCCTATGGGTTACGATGCCTTTGGTCTTCCGGCTGAGCAATATGCTATTCAGACAGGTCAGCACCCTGCAGTAACTACCGAGAAGAATATTGCCCGCTACCGCGAGCAGCTTGATAAGATTGGTTTCTGCTACGATTGGAACCGCGAGGTGCGCACCTGCGACCCAGAGTACTACAAGTGGACTCAGTGGGCTTTTCTCAAAATGTTCGCCCACTATTATGACCGCGCCGAGCAGAAAGCTAAGCCTATAGAGAGCCTTGTTGCACACTTTGAGGCTCATGGAACAGAAGGCGTAGATGCCGCTTGTACTACCGAGCTATCGTTCACTGCGGCTCAATGGAGCGCTATGAGTGAGGAGGAGCAGGAGCAAGTTCTACAAAATTACCGCCTCGCCTTCCGTGCCGACACAATGGTTAATTGGTGTCCAAAATTGGGTACTGTACTTGCCAACGACGAGGTTAAAGACGGTCTCTCTGTGCGCGGAGGCTTCCCGGTAGAGCAGAAGCGTATGAAGCAGTGGTTACTACGCGTGACAGCCTACGCACAGCGTATGCTCGACGGTTTGGATGCTTTGGAATGGAGCGACTCGCTCAAGGAAATTCAACGCAACTGGATTGGTCGTTCCGAGGGTGCTCAGGTATTCTTTGATGCCACAATGGCTAATGGCGAGGTGCGCAAGCTTGAGATATTCACCACTCGCCCTGATACAATTTTTGGTGTAACCTTTATGGTTGTGGCTCCGGAACACGAATGGCTTACCGATATGACTACTGCCGAGCAGAGAGGTGCGGTGGAGGAGTATATCGAGCAGACCAAGAAACGCTCTGAGCGTGAGCGCATCTCTGAGACTAAACGCGTGAGCGGCGTGTTTACAGGTGCATACGCCACCAATCCATTTACCGGCAAGCAGATACCTATCTACGCCTCTGATTATGTTCTTGCAGGTTATGGCACAGGTGCTATTATGGCTGTTCCTGCTCACGACTCGCGCGACTACGCATTTGCTCGCCACTTTGGTCTTGATATCATCCCCGTTGTTGAGGGTGGCGACCTGAGCGTTGCCTCATACGATGCAAAGGAGGGCGCTATGATAAACTCCGACTTCCTCAATGGCACAGATGTCAAGCAGGCTATATACAAAATGTTTGAGGAGGTTGAGCGCCGCGGTTTGGGTAAACGCCTTGTAAACTACCGCTTGCGCGATGCTATATTCTCTCGACAGCGTTATTGGGGCGAACCTTTCCCTGTTCGCTACCAGGGCAACATCGCCCGTCCGGCTGCCGAAAGTGAGCTGCCGATAACTCTGCCGCCTATTGAAAACTTCGGTCCTACAGAACAGGGCGAGCCTCCATTGGCGCGCGTTGAGGGTTGGGAGTTTGAGCTCTCTACAATGCCGGGCTTTGCAGGCTCTTCGGCATACTTCCTCCGATATATGGACCCACACAACAGTGAAGCATTAGTTTCTAAGGAGGCTAACGAGTATTGGCGCAATGTAGACCTCTATATTGGCGGTATTGAGCATGCTACAGGACACTTAATGTACTCCCGTTTTTGGAATATGTTCCTTTACGACTTAGGATACATTTGCGAGAGTGAACCTTTCAAGAAGTTGGTTAACCAGGGTATGATACAGGGTCGCTCCAACTTCGTTTATCGTATTGTTGGCACGAATAAGTTCGTATCATACAACCTGCGCGAGCAGTACAAAACTCAGAAAATTCATACCGATGTGAACATCGTCAAAAATGATGTTCTTGATATTGAGGCATTCCGTAACTGGATGCCTGAGTTCAAAGATGCCGAGTTTATTCTTGAAGATGGTCAATATATCTGCGGTTGGGAGGTTGAGAAGATGTCTAAGTCGATGTTCAATGTTGTCAATCCAGACTATATTGTTGAGCAGTACGGCGCCGACACTCTGCGTATGTACGAGATGTTCCTCGGACCGCTTGAGCAGGCAAAACCATGGGATACAAACGGTATTGACGGAGTACATAAGTTCTTGCGCCGCTTCTGGCGTCTATTCCACGACCGCAATGGCGAGTGGTGCGTAAATAATGAACAACCTACGGAGAAGGAGCTTAAGACTTTGCACAAGACTATCAAGAAGGTTCGCGAGGATATTGAAAACTTCTCGTTCAACACCTCTGTTGCAGCCTTTATGATCTGTATCAACGAGCTGGGCGAGTGTCATAAGCGCGCAATCATCGAGCCGCTGACCATTCTACTCTCTCCATTTGCTCCACATATCACAGAGCAGTTGTGGAGCATGTTGGGCTATGAGGATAGCATCTTCAATGCACAATATCCACTCTGCGAGGAGAAGTATCTTGTTGAGAGCAGCTTTGAGTACCCAATTATGATTAACGGCAAGTTGCGCCACAAGCAGGTCTATCCGCTTAACGCAACCGTAGCTGAGCTTCAGGCGGATATAGTAACCAAAGAGGAGGTACAGCGTTGGCTTGAGGGAGCAACACCAAAGAAGATTATCGTTGTACCTGGTAAAATTATCAACATTGTAAAATAGCAAGCTATGAAACGAGCTTTAGTAACAATTATCGCCTCGGCGGTAATTATGGCAGCCTCTGCACAAAAGACCGTTGTTCTATCGCTTGAGCAAAGTGGTGCTGACCAAATAATTGAAAACTTTTGGAACAACACCACCGCACCACACTCTAACGGTATTACTGCCGACGAGAGCATCAACCATAAGATGGAGTTGTTCAACACCTCGCAGACAGACTTCTACCTCTACAAAGCAGACCCAGCAATAGCTACAGGTCAAGCTGTATTGGTAGTTCCAGGAGGTGGTCTGAGAAAGGTATGCATAGAGTATGACGGTTTTGCCTTTGCTCAGTATCTGCGCAGCATAGGCGTCAGCGCATTGGTACTAAAGTATCGTCTACCAAACGGACACAAAGAGGTGCCTATGGAGGATATGGAGGCGGCAATGAATTACCTCCGCACCGAAGGTCAGGCGTGGGGTGTAGACCCTAATCAGGTTGGCATATGCGGCAGTTCGGCTGGAGGTTACCTTGCAGCATACGCCTCCGTGTTTATGCCTGACGAGCGCAAACCGGCATTTTCAATACTCGTCTACTCTGTAATTTCAGGAGTGACCCGCAGTACCCATCACGGCACTTTTGGTAATATGTTCGGCAGAGACCGAATCAATGCAGTGCAAGAGTACTACTCACTTGAGAACCGTGTATCGGAGAGTACCCCACCTACACTGTTGCTGCTTGCAGATGACGACCAGACAGTACCAACTATCAGCTCTATTCGTTACTACAAAGCCCTCAAGCACTACGGCATCCCCGCTACAATGCACATCTTCCCTTCAGGTGGTCATGGGTGGTCTGGGCACAATGATTACAGATATGCCGACGCCTGCAAAACCGCTCTAAAAGATTGGTTACAGTTACAACAAACAAAAAAATAGCCCACGCCTATGAAATTTTTATTAGTCATCATCGCAAGCCTTTCGCTCCTCTCCGCCTCAGCACAAAAGGTTGTGGAGGTACAAACCTCAGCGGATGAAGTTGTTCACCTTTGGAACAACTCTACAGCCAAATACTCCAACAATATGGAGAAAGATGAGCTTATAAAAGGCAGGTCAAAGGTCTATAACACCTCGTCAGCAGAGCTATACATCTTCAACCCTGCAAAGGAGAACTCTACAGGCTACACTGTGGTTATCTATCCCGGTGGAGGCTATCGTAACCTAAGTTTTCCAATAACCTTCCCAGAATGGTTACGCGACCACGGCATTACAGCCGTAGTTGTAAAGTACCGTCTACCAAACTATGGACATATTGACGCATTACTTGAGGATGCTGTCGGAGCTATAGAGTATATGCGCAATAATGCCGAAAAATATAACATTGACCCTCAAAAGATTGGCGTATGCGGCAACTCAGCAGGTGGACACCTCGCAGCGTGGATATCTAACCTACTGCCAGATGGACAGAAACCAGCCTTTGCAATCCTTGTCTACGGAGCTATGGAGCGTAACCGCTACTATAACACCTATGCGGCAAATAGCCATCTGGCTGGCAAAAAAATAACGACAGCAGATGCAGAAGCTCTCTCTGTTTCCAATATGGTCACACCATCAACCCCTCCGACAATTATGTTCCTCTCGGATGACGATGATATTGTACCTCCATTCAGCTCTACAATCTACTACAAAGCTCTCAAGCACCACGGAGTGAAAGCCTCTATGCACATCTACCCTTCAGGTGGTCACGGATGGTCTGGCAGAATGAAGTGGGAGTATCGCAAGCAATGGCTTAATGCGTTGGAAGATTGGTTTGAACTCCTTGAAAATAACAACAAAAAACAATAAAATAATGAAGAAATTACTAATTCTCGTTGCTACTGTAGCATTTGCAGCAACAGCAACAGCACAATCTCCAACAATTAAGAGTGGCGCAGATGAAGTGATTGAGTTTTGGGACAACACCTCGGCACCTCACTCAAATTGCGACAGCAAACCTGAGAAGGTTACTGTTAGCAATGGCAAGTACAAGGTCTCTCACACCACTCAGACCGTATTTTACATTTTTAAGGCAGAGCAGAGCAAAGGTCATAGCCTTATTGTCTTTCCTGGCGGCGGTTACAAAAATGTAAACCTCAACTTTGGACTTGGCAAGTGGCTTGCTAAGAATGGAATTACGACTATGATTGTAAAGTATCGCCTGCCAAATGGACACGCAGAGGTACCTCTTGAGGATGCCGCTGCCGCAGTAGAGTATATGCGCACCAATGCCGATAGATTAGGCATTGACCCTCAGAAGATTGGCGTTAGTGGCAGTAGCGCTGGTGGTCACCTTGCAGCGTGGGCTTCTACTGTACTTGAGGGTAAGCAGAAACCAAATTTTGCAGTGCTCTACTACCCTGTTATCAGCGGACACATCTGGACAAATAAGCCACAGTGGAGCACCTTTGAGGAGCTACTTGGCAGGTGGCGCACACCAGATGAGGTTAACAAGCACTCTGTAGACCTTTTGGTAAACAGTCAGACACCACCAACACTCATCCTACACTGCGATGATGACCCATTAGCACCAACATTTAACTCTACTCTCTACTACAAGGCTCTTAAGCACCACGGCGTAAAGGCTTCCTACCACATCTATCCATCAGGAGGTCACAGCTGGAAGGACTATAAGACTCAGTGGCTTGAGGCTACAAAAGAGTGGGTACTATCTTTCTAATTTGCTAATAATCAATAAATCTATAATGCTATGAAAAAGTTTTTTATTCTGATTGCATCAGCAGCAATCGCCCTTAGTGCTTCAGCACAAAAGACCATCACTCTTAGTCTTGAGCAGAGTGGTGCAGATGAGATTATCACAAACTTCTGGAACAACGACAAGGCTCCACACTCAAACTTTGAGACTCGCGACGAGAAGATTAACGAGCGTCTACACTTTTCACAGACCTCGCAGACCGACTTTTACATCTACAAAGCTGACCCTGCAAAGGCTACCGGTCAGGGTATTGTAGTCCTTCCTGGTGGCGGTTATAGTAAGGTTTGTATCGCTCACGAGGGTTTTGAGATTGCAAAGTTCTATCGTGACCTCGGCATCTCTTGCGTAGTTGTTAAGTACCGCCTACCAAACCTCGGACACAAGGAGGTGCCACTTGAGGATGCTCAGGCAGCACTTAAGTATATGCGCACAAAGGGTAAGAAGTGGGGTGTTGACCCTGCTCAGGTAGGTATCTGCGGCAGTAGCGCAGGTGGTCACCTTGCTGCTTACACCTCAACCTTTACCGAGGATAAGGATAAGCCTGCTTTTTCAATTCTCTTCTATCCTGTTATTACCGGTACTACTTGGGCTACTCACCAAAATACCTTTATGTACCTCCTTGGTAAGAACCGTACACAAAACCAGCAGCACTACTACTCATTAGAGAACCGCGTGACAACAACCACCCCTCCAACAATCCTGTTGCTCTCCGATGACGACCGTACAGTGCCACCAATAAGTTCTATCCTCTATTATGAGGCTCTGAAAGCAAATGGCGTCCCTGCAACTATGCATATCTACCCTTCAGGTGGTCACGGCTGGTGCGGTCACGACGAATTCAAGTATGCAAAAGAGTATAAGGATGCTCTTGTCGACTTCTTGAAAATTCAGAATAAGAAGGCTGCCAAAGCAAAGTCAAAGAAGTAAGAAGCTGATTAGAATTTATTTATCTCACTCTTTTATGCTGTTTACGACACTTTTCATATCTGATTTTCGTTACATAGGAACCCCTATGCGCCTCAAATCATATGAGAGAATAGTCACAAAACAGCTATAAAATAATTTCGTAAACAAATCTTAAACAACTTCTAATAATAAATTTATAAAACACACCTAATGGCAGAAAGTTCTATTTTAATGCGTCTTGACGGCTTAAAGATTAAGTACGAAGAGTTGGGTCAAAAGCTAACCGACCCTGAGGTTATTGCCGATGTCAAGGCGTTTGTTCAGTACAATAAAGAGTATCGCGAGTTGGAGCCTATTATCCAAACCTCTGACCGCTACCGCAAAGCCCTCTCGGACCTTGCCAATGGCAAAGATATCTTGGTTAATGAGAAGGATGAGGAGTTCCGCGAGATGGCACGCATGGAGATTGCAGACCTTGAGCCTGCGATTGTGCAAATGGAGGAGGAGATTAAGTTGCTACTTATCCCTAAAGACCCGCAGGATGCTAAGAACGCGGTTCTTGAAATTCGAGGTGGTACCGGTGGTGATGAAGCTGCCCTCTTTGCAGGAGATTTAATGCGTATGTATACCAAATACATCGAGTCTAAGGGTTGGAAGTACGAGATTACCTCCTTCTCCGAAGGCGCTGTAGGCGGTTACAAGGAGGTTATTATGAAGGTTACCGGCAACAATGTCTACGGCACGATGAAGTATGAGTCGGGCGTACATCGTGTGCAGCGCGTTCCACAAACCGAGACTCAGGGTCGTGTTCACACCTCTGCTGCTTCAGTGGCTGTATTACCTGAGGCTGACGAGTTTGATGTAGAGGTGTCGTGGAACGATATTCGTAAGGATATTTTCTGTGCATCTGGACCTGGTGGTCAGTCTGTAAACACAACCTACTCGGCTATCCGTCTGACCCACATCCCTACAGGTATTGTAGTACAGTGCCAGGACCAGAAGTCTCAGATTAAAAATACCGAAAAGGCTTTTGAGGAGCTCCGTACGCGCATCTTCAACCTTGAGTATCAGAAGTATTTGGACGAGATTGCCTCAAAGCGTAAAACGCTTGTATCAACAGGCGACCGCTCTGCGAAAATTCGCACCTACAACTACCCTCAGGGTCGAATTACGGATCACCGTATAAACTATACAATATACAACCTCGGCGCCTTTATGGATGGCGATATACAAGACTGTATTGACCACCTTATTGTCGCCGAAAACGCCGAGCGGCTCAAAGAGCAGGAGCTTGGATAGCAGTTTGACTATGGGAAGATGGCTGACACTTATCGGATTGTCTGTGCTGTGGTTTTGTGCCACAGCACAGAGTTCCCACGACCCACTCTATATCGTAAATGGAGTGGTGCGCCAAAGTGTTGTCGATATTCCTGAGAAAAATATAGAACATATCGAAACTCTGCCAGCCGACGAGCAGACAATAGCCAAATATGGCGAGCAAGCGAATAATGGTGTAATCATTATAACTCTCTGCTATGATCAGGCGGCTGTTTTCGGTAATAACGAGAACTTCTCCCAATATATAGCCTCCAAAATCAAGTGGGGCAAAGAAGAGCCGGTTGCACGCTTTGTGATGCGTTTTACAGTCGAAGCTGACGGTTCTCTGACTGAAGGGAATATCTTGCAGTCAACCGATAAGCGCTTTGCTAAGCGTATTAGGAGTGCTGTTGCCGCAGCCCCTCTCTGGAAACCGGCGACAAAGCGCGGAGTAGCTGTGGCGAGCGAACATCTATTGGTGGTGCAACTTCCAAAGGGCAAACAGCTCCCTCGTGAGCCATATATCATTATGCTATGAGAGAGTCTTTCAGTCTATACGAACTGCAACGGATAGTGTCTGCCGCGGTAGAGCAATTTCTACCTCAGCCGGTATGGGTCAGTGCTGAGATTGCAGAGCTAAAGGTTAACAACTCCGGTCACTGCTATATAGAGTTGGTCGAGAAGGATGAAAATAGCAGTTCTGGAACCCAAGCCAAAGCTCAAGCCAAAGCTGTTATTTGGAGGAGTCGTTTTCCGAGCCTTGCCTCCAAATTTGAGCGGGATACAGGTCGTCAGATGTGCGCCACAATGAAAGTGCTGGTGCAGGTGGCTATCTCATACCATCCTGTTTATGGTATGAGCCTGCAAATTGTAGATATTGACCCTACCTACACCATAGGAGAGGCTGAGCGCCTACGGCAGCAAACTATTGCCAACCTCAAAGCTCAGGGGCTTTGGGACACTAACAGAGCTGTTCCCGTGGCTAAAGTAGTACAGCGAGTGGCTGTCATATCAAGTGCTACAGCCGCCGGATACCGAGATTTTATGCAAGAGATAACAGCAAGCCCATACCGTATAGAAACGACTCTCTTTGAGGCGGTGATGCAAGGCGAAAAGAGTGAGCAGAGCATAAGTGAAGTGTTTGAGGTTATCGTGTTGCGCAAGGATGAGTTTGATGCTGTAGCAATTATCCGAGGAGGTGGGTCGGCAAGCGATTTGGAGTGTTTCAATAGCTATACCATAGCCGCTTGTGTAGCCAAATCTCCATTGCCGGTTATTACAGGTATTGGTCACGACAAGGATATAAGCATTGTTGATATGGTTGCAGCCATCCCGCTAAAGACCCCCACAGCGGTAGCGGCGTGGATATGCAGCACAGCTGAGCGCTTTGATGGTCAGTTAGAGTATGCAGCACTACTGCTCCGAGAGTCTTGCCATAAGATTACACAGGGGGCACAAATACGGCTACAGCAATTTGCTCAGCAACTAAAAAACGGAGCTACGACGGCTTTGGCGAAACAGAGTCATAAACTTGATGCATACGCTTTGCTGGCGGAGAACTTTGCTCCAACCAGAGTACTTAAGCTTGGTTTTGCCATAGCAAGAGGAAAGGGCTGCATAATTCGCAGCATAGACCAAATAGAGTGTGGCGAGCATATAGATATTGAGGTGGCTAATGGTAGTTTTACCGCACAAGTAGTTAAAAAGTATGACAAAGAAGAGTAGTATTTCGTACACCGAGGCTATGGCTGAAATAGAGCAGATACTCTCCTGGCTACAGAGAGATGACTGCGATATTGAGAGCCTTGCGCAGAAGGTAAAGCGCGCCTCTGAACTTATTGAACTATGCCGAGGTAAACTGCGTAAAGCCGAGGCTGATGTAGAGAAATTGTTTGAATAATGAGTTTTGTAGGTAAAATCGTTCGTTTAGCATTAAATACCATTCCACGCCCTGTACTTCAGCGGCTGGCTGGGTGGGCAGTGCCTCTGGTAGGTCTATTCTACCGAGGCAATGGGCGTATATGTCCCATATGTCACAGCCGTTTCCGCCGCTTTATGCCGTATGGCTACGGACCGGTGCGCCAGGATGCACTATGTCCAAAGTGCCTCTCCTTAGAGCGTCATAGGTTGCTTTGGCAGTACCTTATGGACCAGGAGAGAAGAGAACGACGAATACTGCTACTGCCTACAATGCTTCATATTGCTCCAGAAGTATGCCTTATGCGCCAATTTAAGAACCTATACTCTTCTAAACCGCAGAACTATATCACTGCTGACCTTTGCAGTCCGCTTGCCGATATGCACTTTGATGTGCAGAGCATTCCAATGGAGGATAACAGCGTAGATATAATCATTTGCAACCATATTTTAGAGCATGTTCAGAGCGACAGTAAGGCGCTAAGTGAACTACATCGTATAATGCGCCCAGGAGGAATGGGTATCATGCTTGCACCCGTGGACTATGCCCGCGAAAAGAGCTTTGAGGACGACACTATTACCGACCCTAAACAGCGAGCTGCCATTTTTGGTCAGTATGACCATCGCCGCGTATACGGCAGAGATTATATTGACAGACTTCGTGCCGCAGGTTTCAAGGCTGAAGAGATTGATTATGCAGCCCAATTTACAAATCATACTCGCATCATAAATGGATTTGGATACGATCACCTATATATAGTTAGAAAGGAGTAGATAATGAATAGCGTTTTAGAACGATATGCCGACTTTAGGGCAAAGATAGCCCAAATGTTCTCGACAACAACACAGCAGATGGTTGATGCGGCTCTGCAATTTGCAGACAAACACCTTGAGGGTCAACTGCGATATGACAACACCCCTATGCTTAACCACGCCGTAGAGGTTGCTCGTATTGTGGCTACAGAGGTGGGATTAGGTCGAAACTCCACCGTTGCCGCCATTATACACGATGTTGTCCGTCTTGCTGCAAAAGGGGAGAACGAGAAGGAGTTGGAGCAACTGATTGTGGAGTGCAAAAGACTCTTTGGTAAAGAGGTTGCCGGTATAGTTATCGGGTTGGCGAATATCTCAGAGCTAACCTTTAATACTGACAAAGAGCAAGCCTCCTCATTCCGTGATATGATTGTCGCCTACTCTGAAGACCCAAGAGTGATACTTATCAAGCTCGCCGACAGACTCGAAGTGATGCGTTCAATATCCATTTTCCCGGAAGAAAAGCGTAAAAAGAAGAGTTGGGAGAGTCTAAATCTATATGCACAGATTGCCCATAAATTGGGTCTATACAATATCAAAAGCGAGTTGGAGGACCTTGCCCTTTCGCAGCTTGAGAGCAAGGATTACAAACACATCATAGGCAAACTCGCTGAGAGTGAGCAAGAGCGTCTTGCCTTTATAGAGCGATTTCTTGAGCCTATACGCAAGGCACTTGACGCGGCGGGGATAAAGTACCACATCAAGAGCCGTACAAAGTCTGTCTACTCTATCTGGAACAAGATGCGCAAGCAGCAGGTCGACTTTGAGGGAGTATACGACATCTTCGCCCTTAGAATTATCATCGACTGTCCAAAAGAGCAAGAGAAGGCGCAGTGTTGGCTCGTATACTCAATAGTGAGCGACTTCTACACCCCAAATACCGACCGTATGCGCGACTGGATAACCATACCAAAGTCCAACGGTTATGAGAGTTTGCATACTACAGTAGCTGCCGGTGACGGTAAATGGGTAGAGATACAGATACGAACCGAGCGCATGGACGATGTTGCTGAGTTAGGTATTGCAGCCCACTGGCGCTATAAGGGGGTCAATCAGGGTGCGCAGACATCCGAGCAGTGGCTACAGCGACTGCGTGAGCTGATGGATGAGACCAAAGAGGATATTGCCG
>JAZNTY010000182.1:0-16441 GCA_045592005.1 Alistipes sp.
GCTAAAGCAGATTATCATCGACTGCGAGGTGGTATGCCCTATCTCTGGTACTCGCAACTGGACAGATGTTCGTCAGTTCAACCTTATGTTCTCTACACAGATGGGCTCTACTGCTGAGGGTGCGAATACCATCTACCTCCGTCCTGAGACTGCGCAGGGTATCTTTGTAAACTTCCTCAATGTGCAGAAGACCGGTCGTATGAAGCTTCCATTCGGTATTGCTCAGATTGGTAAGGCGTTCCGTAACGAGATTGTGGCTCGCCAATTTATCTTCCGTATGCGTGAGTTTGAGCAGATGGAGATGCAGTTCTTCGTACAGCCTGGCACCGAGATGCAGTGGTGGAACGAGTGGAAGAATACCCGTATGGCTTGGCACCGCGCACTTGGCTTTGGCGATGACAAGTACCGTTTCCACGACCACGACAAGCTTGCACACTATGCAAATGCAGCAACAGATATCGAGTTTAACTTCCCATTTGGCTTCAAAGAGGTTGAGGGTATCCACTCTCGTACCGACTTCGATTTGAGCCGCCACCAGGAGTATTCGGGCAAGAAAATTCAGTACTTCGACCCTGAGCGCGGCGAAAACTATGTTCCTTATGTTGTTGAGACCTCTATCGGCGTGGACCGTATGTTCTTGCAGATTATGTCTGCTGCCTACTGCGAGGAGAAGCTCGAAAATGGCGAGGAGCGCGTAGTACTCCGCATACCAGCTTGCTTGGCTCCTACAAAGGTCGCCGTTATGCCTCTTGTTAAGAAAGATGGTCTTCCAGAGCTGGCTCGCCAGATTATCGACGACTTGAAGTTCGACTTCGCCGTATCTTATGACGAAAAAGACTCTATCGGCAAGCGTTACCGCCGCCAGGATGCCGTTGGTACTCCATTCTGTATAACAGTAGACCACGACAGCCTTGAGAGTGGAACAGTGACTATCCGCCACCGCGATACTATGGAGCAGCAGAGAGTAGCTATCGCCGATTTGCATACAATTATCGGCGAGGCTGTATCATTCCGCCCTCTCTATAAGAAAATCAAGGCGTAACGATAACGATTTATGTCGCGTATTCTTGCTATAGACTACGGTAAAAAGCGTACAGGGTTGGCAGTGTCTGACCCTTTACGCATTATCGCCGGCGCATTGACAACCGTTGCCACAAAGGAGTTGGAAGCGTATATAGCACAATATTGTGCGCAAAATGCCGTTTCAACCATAGTGGTAGGCAAGCCATCACAAATGAATGGTCAGCCTTCGGAGACGATGAAATATATCGAGCCATTAGTTGCTCGCCTGCGTAAAGCCCACCCCGATAAAGAGGTTGTGCTACACGATGAGCGCTTTACCTCCGTTATGGCACAACGCACAATTCTTGAGAGCGGAATTGGCAAGATGGCACGCCGCGATAAGGCTATTGTAGACCGCGTAGCAGCAACAATTATCCTGCAATCCTATATGGAGAGCATTGGACAATAACTACAACTAACGGCTTGCGAAGATGAAAAAAGCGCAGCATAGAGAGCTATGTGAGCATTTTTGAAACAAGCATAACGAGGCAAAAGCCTCATAAAACAATTTTACTATGATTTATCCAATAGTCATATATGGTTCGCAAGTATTGCGCAACCAATCGATAGAGATTACACCCGACTATCCTGACTTCAAGAAGCTGATAGAGGATATGTGGCTGACGCTTGGCGAGGCAAGCGGTGTAGGTCTTGCGGCTCCGCAGATTGGCAAGAATATTCGTCTATTTATCGTAGACTGCACCCCTTGGGCTGATGAGGTACCAGAGTTGGAGAACTTCCGCCGCGTGTTTGTCAATCCAGAGATTTATGAGCGCAGCGAGCAGACCGATCTGTTTGAGGAGGGTTGTCTCTCTCTGCCGGGCATACACGAAAATGTTAGCCGCCCGATAAAAATTCGTATGCGCTACCTTGACGAGAACTTCGTAGAGCACGACGAGGAGTTTGACGGCTACCCTGCCCGCGTTATTCAACACGAGTATGACCATATTGAAGGCAAGGTCTTTACTGACCACCTCTCGCCCCTGCGCCGCAACCTTCTTAAGGGCAAAATTCTCAACTTGGCAAAGGGTAAGTATCGCTGCAACTATAAGACTAAGTAGGGGTTCGATACCGAACAATATAAAAGACCGTCCAACTTTGATGTTAGACGGTCTTATCTATTTAGGCGCACTCTACAAGAAGCGCTCTATCATAAATACCTCCTCGCCACGCGAAGTCATCACAGCTGAGTTATTGCCATTCTTAATAGATGACGGAATAGACTCAGGTGCAAAAATAGAGATATCGTCGGGATTATCGACATTAACGAGGGTCAACTTGCCATCGACCGCTAAGCTTGCCTTATAGCCATTTGTTGCGCCCCAACTCTTGCCATCGCTATACTTACCGGAGATAACATCCTCTGTGATAAGGTACGAACCGGAATAAGAGGTGTAGTAAATTGGTGTCTGCCAATCTTTTTGGTAGAGCTTAAAGGTGTTGTCCTCCTTAAACTCAACATATACATCAATCTGCTCTGACATCTCGCCGCTCCACGATGTAAGGTGCCACTCGCCCAGAACGCCCTTGATAAGAGGGTTCTCGGCACCTTTATTAGACCCGCAGCTTACTGCCATAAGTGCTGTGCAGAGAACCACAGCCATAGTTAGAAACTTTTTCATATTGCGTAATCGTTTTTTTCGTTTATAACCAACCTCCATTTGTTGCAAAGCTGCGTGAGAATATAGCTATCTCGCGGGTTATAGCCATACCTCCGGTTGCCTGATTTGAACCTACTGTATCTCCGCCGGCGATAAATGAAATCTTAATAATCGCAGAGCCAGGTTTGTTACACTTTATAGACAATTTACCTGTAGAGGAGATAGTCACAGCGCCATCTACGCCTAAACGGGTGCGGTCTTCCTGTGACATAGTAACACCGCCATCAAGGAAAGTCAAGGCAGACGGATTTCCACCAATAGCATCCGACAGGTCTATAGATTGCTTAACGCCCATACGCACGGTAATACAAGGTGTGCCCTGAACATTCATCAGCGCCTTAAATGCATCAATGTATCCCATACCCATCTTACCCTTAAACTTAGCAAGGTTAACAGTTGTTGGTTGATCACCATTAAGCGAAGCCTTTGTTCCGACGCAGTAGCGGTCAATATCGTGTGTAGAGGCTACAAGAAGGTTGCGCAGCTCTATGGCAGTCATCTTCTTCTTATTCAATTTCAGCGAGTGAGCAATAGCCAACGCAGCAATACCGGACACATGAGGACAAGCCATTGAGGTTCCCTGCTTAAAATCGTAGACTCCATTAACATAAGCAGTAGAGTAGACCTCAGAGTTCATCTGTCCTGTTTGGTCGGTCCAATACTTCTGCAAAAAGTCACCACCCGGAGCCGCCAAAGTAGCTCCCGGACCATAGTTGGTGTAGTAAGCCGGAGTATAATCGCAACTCATAGATGTTACAGAGATATAGTCACGATAAGCTCCCGGATAGACAGTGTAGTTATACATCTCATTTCCCGCAGCAAAGATTGGCAGACCGCCTGTAAGCACATCGCCACCGCCATACTTTACAAAGTAGTCCAGCGATGCACGCACAACATTGTTCTGAGGGGTAAAGACGCTGTCAGAGGTGTACTTATTAACATAACCCCAACTACACTGAGCAATAGCAGCACCATTGTCGGCTGCATAAGCATAAGCCAACGCCATAGATTCATCCGAATCCTCTTTCCAACCTGAACCTTTGCGAGGGTCAGAGTCTGGTATTTCGTGGAATACTTGGCAACACATCAAACGCACACCGTCACCCTTACCTGTACCACCGGCTACACCGCAAACGCCCTTGCCATTGTTATTTACAGCGGCAACAGTTCCTGCCACATGAGTGCCGTGGTCACTGAGGTTGTACTCATCTTTTGGAGTAGTTGTCTGGTCGTAGGTGTAGGCACAGAAGTCCACGCCGTAGATATCGTCAACATAACCATTATCATCATCATCAACACCCGGCTTACCGTTCTGCTCAGCGGTATTTATCCACATATTATCCTGCAAATCGGGGTGGTCATACTTAACAAAGCCGTCTACAACAGCCACAACAATACGATTGTCGCCAGCTGTAATCTTCCATGCCTCGCCAAGGTTGATATCGGCACCTGCCTTAGCACCTGTGAATACAGAGGTATCGCCTGTATTGATATAGTGCCACTGTTTGCCCAACTCAGGGTCATTAAAGGCTGGATATGGGCTTGCAGCCAGCTGTGAAGCCGACGATGAAGCAGCTACCGGAGCCAAAGTGTTATCCGCAGCAGGCTTTGTACGCTCTACGCGCGTATTGAACTGAACAACAGCAACCTCTGCCACCGAGGAGAGCTGAGTGGCAACGCTTTGAATATCCACCTGGTCGGCAAAGTTTACCACATACCAACGGTGCAGTCCCTCGGCACGCATACGCTCCTCAAAACGACCTATAGGGAATACTCGCTTTACAGAGATAGCTCCGAAGCTATCCAATACCTCATCAAAATCGGCAATACCAGAACGAGTCGCCTCAGAACGGGTAACGCCAGCCTCCACGCGAGAGATAGCTTGGTCTTCGAAGTTAATAATTATACTACTCTTGATAATGTTATCAGAGTTGCGGATAATCTTTGCACCAGAGTCCTGCCCAGAGGCGATGCTCTCAATATTATCCTTAACACAACCCGCACAAAGGCAGAGAGTAAGTAAAATAAATAAATTTCTCATATTTTTATAACTATTTAGTCAATATTTCGCCGCAAAGTTAATAAATATTTTTGGAATAGTAAAACTATTTCCACCAAACGACAAAAAAGAGGGTTGAGACAACTCAACCCCCTTAATAAACTATCTATTCAAACCGCTTAGAACGCGAGATTTGCCTTAACAATCTTGCAATTCTCTATCTTTGCTGGAGTTGCGGTCTTGATTGAACGAGCCTCCTTAGCAGATGCAACTGAAAGCTTAACCTTATCGGCAACCTTAGTTTTAACACTCTTAACAGGCTTAACGATAGTACCATCAAACTTGAAGCTACCTACAGGTCTAGATGCAACCTTGCGCACTACTGAAGCCTGAGCTGCTGCCGCAGAGTCATCTACAACATACTTCTCCTCAAAGAAATTGTTCGCCAAAACAGCACCAGCCTCAGGGAAGACATATGCAACATAGAAGGTATAGGTCTTTGTCTCAGGGTCATAAGATGGCTGAACATCTGTCTGGAATTGAGCAGCAAGTTCCTCCCAAGTCTTATCAACACCATTGAACTCCTTATAGAAAGTACGAACATCGCAAACTAATGCATTCTCAGTAACGCCACTGCTATAGAATGTACTTCCTGGGATACCTGTGTCATTAAGACCAACAATCTCGCCCTTGTTGGTAGTAGCATCCATCTTGAAGTTGAGGTAGTACTCACCCTCAGACTCATGCCAATCAACTAAGCGGTACTTATCGGTACCCTCATTTTGCTGCATCTTAATGCCCTGTGGATAGTATGGGTTGCCATTTTCATCTCCCCAAATTTTATTCATGTATGTACCGGTAGCAACATCAACCCAGTTTGGAGCAGCCAGACCACCGTCCAGAACAAAGGTATCAACGCCCTTATACGCCCCTCCTAACTCAGGAATGTAATAAAGGAGTGTAAAGGTAAAGGTGTTTGTTGCAGGATCGAATGTTGGCTGTGCAAGACCTTGAGCCTCAACCTCTTCCCAAGTCAAATCAAGACCCTGTAACATTGAGAAGAATGTCTTACCGTCACATACATACATATAGTCGGTATCGTAATATTCCCCGGTATTAATAAGACCTACAACCTCACACTTATTAGTAGCCTGGTTCCAAGTGAACATAAGGTCACAACCTGTGTGACCCCAGAAGCCACTAACCTTGTAGATATTTGTATCCTCAGCGTTCTCAAACGAGAGATTTTCAAAGGTATATGGAGTCTTGAATACATTTGAAGTATAAGTACCTGTACCCTGTGGTAACCAATTGTAGGTATAGAGTGACTCTGAGCAAATAAGAGGTTGGAGAACCTCGCCCTGAGCGTCAAATACGCCTACAGAGAGGGTTACACCATTCTTAGCCAGAGTACCACCAAGAATTTTTACATAAGTAGCAGTACCGTATGTAGAAAGACCTGTAGCCTGAAGCTCATAACCAGGGAGTGTAGATACCTTGCCGTCAGCGTTTGCTACGAAGTAGATATCGTAGTTGTTAGCATACATTGAAGGGATACGATAGAGAGTGCCATAGTTAGCCTCAAATGCCATAGACTTGTAGTAGTCCATGCAAGTACCCTTCTCCAAAGATACATCCTCTCTATCCTCTCCGAGGTAGTCAGACTCCAAAGTATCGGTAAACAGAGACTGGAATTGGAAGTCCTTCTTAGGGTCAGCAGCAGCAACTACAGAGAACTCAGGCTCCTCAACAGAGATAACCTCGTTGTAAACACCATAAGATATCTTGTAAGGCATGCCGGTCTCTTCGTCCAGACCCTGCTCGGTGTAGAACTCAGCAACAAGAGTCAAAGCGCCGGTTTGAGCATCGAACTTAGAAGAAGAGGCATCAATAGCCATAAATACCTCATAGCCATTCTGCAACAGACCGGTGTTCTGCACAGCGTACTTCGCAGGGAGAGTTACCTTGTTACCCTTAGCACCGAAGTAGATAGGATACTCGAACTCATAGAGGTCTGGCAAACGGTAGAGATTACCATACTGAGCCACGAAGTCTCGGTCTACATCGTCAGTAGTAACATTTACATTACCAACCTCAAGTATAGGGTACCAAGAGTTGCACTGAGACTCAGAGTAGAACATTGAGCCCTCAGCAAGCTCCATCTCCTCGAACTTGAAGTCGTTATCCTCATAACCCTCAGGCAGAACAAGCTCATACTTATTAAGAGCAGGAACAAGGTTGATAGTCCAACCGCCATTGCTGTTTACATAGTATGTATTGCTACCTACATAGGAACCTCCTGGGCAACCCAAAAGCATATCTACAGGGAAGGAAATCACACCGTTCTTAATGCTACCGTAAAAAGCATCTTCTGCCTCTGCACCATTATCCAGGTAGTAGTCAACCATAGAGTAGATCATCACGGCGCCACCATTAACGCTAACACCAACCTCCTGAAGCGGAATGTGAACACGATTTACATCCTCTGCGTGGATAATAACATTAGCATCGTAAACATCAAGACCGTTAATCAAACCCTTAACCTCGTTGTAAGGATTTACCATACGGTATACACCTGCCAAACCAGCATCAGAACCGGTACCGGCAAGAGCCGCCTGGAATGCCTCCTCATTAATAGAGTCTGCACGAACCTGCATCTTAACATTCAAGTCCGGAAGACCAAGACCATACCAGCCGTTAAGCATATCCTCAGTATATACGCATACACCTACATCAATCCACTTAACGCGAGTAACAGTAACTGAGATAGAATTATTACTTGTGCCCTCATACTGCTTAACATATTGTGGGTCCTCGATAGAGAGAGCGAGGGTATAAGGAACACCCACAACAGCCTCATCAGAGAGGGTTACTGTGAAAGTAGCAGCCTCCTCGCCATCAGCGAACTCAAGAGGAGAAACGGTAAAGAGGTTATCGGTGTTGGTAACAACCTTTACAGGGACGGTAATTGCACCCTCCATATTGTTACGGTAGGCGGTATACTGATAAGAAACCTTTATTGAAGGGTCTACTGACTGCTCTCCTGAAGGACCCTGAGTCTCAAGAACCTCGCTATCAGGGAAATAGACATCGTAGCAACCCTCCACCTCAGCTGGACCTGGCTCATAAGTAGTATCTTCGCTACAAGCGACCATACCTACTGTTGCCAGAGCAAGCAGAGCATAGAAAAATTTATTTAATGCTTTCATATATCTCTTTTTTTATCAATTTGACATATTTCCCAAACTACTCCATCCACGGATCAACAGCGTTAGATGGGTCAGGGTTGTTGGTCTTTGTAAGAGCAGTGTTCTCCATTGCCTCATACTCGTTGATGCAGACATTCATCCACGGTGCAAGACCGTCGCAGTTGAGGCGAGCCATCTCGATATGGTTGGTGCCCTCATAACCACGCTGAACCTGCAACAAATCTGGACAACGCTTGTAGTCGAAGAACATTACGCCCTCGCCCCAGAACTCGATACGCTTCTGGAAGAATACCTCCTTAATAAGGTCGTTACCAGACTTAGTACAAGTGTAATTAGGGTTACGAGTCTTAACAATCTCAACCAAAGATGCTGCGTTACCCTGGCGAGCATCGCACTCAGCGATGATAAACTTCATCTCCTCCATACGCATCATACAGAAGTCGGTTGCCTTAGCTACTAAGTAGTCATTAGGGTTGCCCTGACCAGGACGGAACTTAACAACAGCCAAATCAGGCAATGCCTCAGCACCAGAATACTTGCCCTGAGCAGCTACATAAGGAACAGCAAGAGTAGAACCTGCAGGAGCCTTCCAAGAGAGCTTACGGAAGTCTGTATCAGGAATTTGGCTATAGAAACGAGCATCACAGAGGCGGTAAGCACCATAAGAGGTGTAACCAAAGCTATTCTCAGAAACCATCCAAGAGCCCCAGCCATATACCTGTGCCTTTACAACAGCTGACTCTGAAGAGAGGGTATTTGCCAACATCCAAGAGTTGTTGCTTGATACTGAGTTAAAGCCGGTAGAGACATTGGTCCACTGCTCCTTAGTGAGTGGAGAGTAAGAACCTGCTGCCAAAGCTGCCTCAGCAGAAGCCTTCGCGTTGGTGTAGTCCTCCTCCCACAAGTAGAGACGAGCGTAAAGACCGTGAACAACAGCTGTTGTTGGCTCAAGCTTCTTTGCAGAGGTAAAGCCCTCAAGAAGGGTCAAAGCGGTCTGGAGTGAGTTCTTGATATGACCAATCAACTCAGCCTTAGGAAGGCGTGGGTTTGAACGAGCCTGATCCTCAGTGATATTCTCGTGGAGGTAAGGGATAGTAAGACCTACAACCTCAGGCTTGCTGGTGTAGTTGTTCTCCTTGAACTCATACATCTGACCCATATCCAACCAAGCCCAAGCGCGGTAAGCGTAAGCACAACCTACATAAGGACGGAAATTCTCAGGAATGTCATCAATGTTAGGGTACATACGGATAATATCGTTAGCCAAAGCCAACCACTTAGTGTACCACAACCAGATAATCTGCATATGACCGTAGATACCGTTCATGTAGGTATTGGAAGAGAATGGCTCATACCAATCGTAAGATGTAGGCATTCCTGCCATATCGTTACACCACACATCACGAACTACGCACATAGAAGAGTAACCGTAGAGGTTTGGATAGCTGTCTGCCCAAGTAATATCGTTACCATAAGCAGCAATAGCACCTACCATAGACTCCATTGCTGTTGGCGACTGGTTTACCTGATCCAAAGTAATCGAGCTACCGTGAGGGGTTACCTCCTTGATACAGCTTGTAGAGAAAGCTGCAAGGGTAGCGACAATCAATGTATATTTTAATAACTTTTTCATATTATAGTCTCCTTTCTTTCAACTTATTAGAAGGTCAGGTTAAGACCACCAGAAATTGTACGAATTGGCGAATAGTATGCGTTAGATGCGCCACCAGAGTAGCTCTGACGAGGGTCAAGACCCTTGCGCTGTGACCACAACCAAACATTCTCGCAAGCCAAGTAGATACGCAACTTAGATACACCAATCTTTGACATCCACTTGCGTGGGAAGGTGTAACCGAAGTTAATGTTCTGGAGGCTCAAGTAAGAGGCATCAACTACATAGCGATCTGAAGCGTTACCTGTATATTGGTCGTTCAGTACGAAACGAGGAATATTAGAGGTATTGTTCTCAGGAGTCCATGCATTGAGGATATCCTTGTGATAGTTAGTACCAACAGACTGTGAAGATGGGCTTGACATCATTGATGCATAGTCAGAGTCAAGAACCTTACCGCCAACCTGGTATACAAAGTTTACAGACAAATCGAAACCGTAGAGGTTGAGTGAAGTACCGAAACCACCGTACAAATCAGGCAGAGAGGTGTCAAATACAAAGTATGTAGCCTTATCTGCATAGTCAGTAGTCTTTACAAGACGGAACTTCTTCTGACCATTCTCAAGGTACTCCTCACGAGACCAGAAGAGTGGAAGACCCTCCTCGTTTACGCCTGCGTAAGACTTAAGAAGCATGGTGTAGATTGGAAGACCCTCACCGAAGTACTGACTACCATCCTGATAACCCTGATAAGCCTTACCATCCATAGTGTAGAAGACATCGGTCTTAGTTGCTGGGTCAAGAGATGTGATAGTATTCTTTACAGTTGTAAGGTTGAGGTTCAAGCTCCAATTTACATTCTTCTTGTTCACAAGAACACCCTGCAAAGCGACCTCAACACCCTGGTTAGACATATCGCCGACATTTCTCCAATAACCTGAGTAACCCATAGAAGATGGTACGGTATAGAAGCTAAGCATATCGGAAGTCATACGGTTGAAGTACTCTACGCTACCTGCCAAGCGACCCTTGAAGAATGAGAAGTCAACACCGGCATTGAAGTTTGCGTTGGTCTCCCAAGTGATATTCTCGTTACCCTTAGAAGAGAAACGGATAGACCACTTATCTGTACCATCGTTAGAGATAGAGTAACGGTCGGTATAGAGGAAGTCAGAGATAGAGTCATTACCCTGCTGACCATAAGATGCCTTAATCTTCAACTCGTCAACCCAAGGAGCGTTGAACCAGCTCTCCTTATTAATCAACCAACCTGCTGAGAGTGACCAGAAGTTACCCCAACGGTGGTCTGGATGGAAGCGTGAAGAAGCATCACGACGATAAGAAGCTGAAGCGAACACACGACCGTCATAGTCATACTGACCACGGAAGATGTAACCCTCGTTGTTGTACTCACCAAAACCAGAAGATGCAGAAACAACCTTCAAGGTCTGACCAAACTGATCGGAGCTGTTAGAGAACATACCGGTCTTGTAGGCACCTGTGTACTGAGTCATCTCGTAGTTGTTCTCATGACCGAGCATAACATCTACATTGTGAAGATCAGCAAATGTATAGTTCCAAGTCAAAATCTGCTGCAATGTGTAGCCCCAATAGATACCTGACTCGCGGCTCAAACCACCACCGCTTGATACACCAGAACCGTAGTATATATTTGAAGTAGAGATAGAGTCATACTGCTTGAGTGATGTACCACCATTGAAAGAGAACTTGAAGCCCAATGGAAGGATAACATCTACAAAACCGTTGAATGAAGCAGTATTCTGGGTGCTATCGTGACGGTCAAGCAAGTGAGAAGCGTATGCGTTGGCATTAGTCAAGAATGGACGCTCAAAACCAGCATTGCTACCCTCCTTAGTACTTGTACCGTGGTCGTAGATAATGTTACCGAAAGAGTCACGACGGATATTACCCTCACCATCACGAACATAGAGTGGATAGATAGGAGCCACCTGAGAAGTGAAGGCAAAGATGTTACCAGAAGAAGTTGAAGAACCCTCAGAAGTAGAAGCGTTGCTGAACACGCGAGAGTAAGATGCGTTACCACCAACCTTGAGCCACTTCTTAGCCTGGTAATCTGCACGCAGACGAGCTGTATAACGCTCATAACCGGTGTTATCAACGATACCGTCGTTGTTCAAGTAACCGAAAGAGCCGTAGAATGAGCTGCGCTCGTTAGCTGCTGCGATATTTACATTATACTCCTGACGAACACCGGTGGTGTAAATCTCGTCAAGCCAATTATCAGGAGTAAGCCAATAGTTCTCGCCTTGGTAGTTTACAAGACGACCGAGAGTTGCGCTTGGGTTGAGCTTGCCGTTACGACCGATAAGGGTCTGACCCTCTGGAACGGTGTAGACATTGTAACCCAGACCACCACTACCTTTAGCAGTAAGACCAGCGTTAGCACGCTCAAAAGCAGCCTGCGAAGAGAGACCCTGGTTAACATAGTAGTTATACAGAGCCTTGTAGTGCTGCTCATAGTATGCGCCTGGCTCCTTGATGTAGTCGTAGTCACGCTGAGCACGCTGGTTAACACCAACCTTAAGGTCAACGCTAACGATTGCATCGTTACCCTTTGCACGCTTGGTAGTAATCAAGATTACACCATTTGCACCACGAGCACCGTAAAGAGCAGCCGCAGCAGCATCCTTCAACACAGACATAGACTCGATATCGGCAGGGTTAACATCGCTGATGCTACCTGCGAAAGGCATACCATCAAGGATGATGAGTGGAGTCTTACCTGCCTCGATAGAGGAGATACCACGAATGATAACGGTTGGAGAAGCGCCACCTGGCTGACCTGATGCATTGATAATCTGCAAACCAGGAACCTTACCGTTCAACGCGTCAATAGCGTTAGTGGTCTGACTCTTAACAATCTCCTCGGTCTTTACCATCACAGCCGAACCGGTAAAAGCCTCACGCTTAGCCTCACCGTAAGCAGTAATAATGACATCGTCCAAAGCATGTGCCGACTCAGTAAGCACAACATTGACTACAGTTTTACCGTCAATAGCAACAGTCTGGTCGCTATAACCGATAAAAGATACAGAGAGCATACCGTCAGCCGGAGCGTTGAGAGTATACTTACCCTGAGCATCGGTAGATGTACCGATAGTGGTTCCTTCAACCACAACGGTTGCACCAAAAACAGGTGCACCTTTAGTATCGGTAACCGTACCCGAAACTTGCTTATTCTGAGCTATAGCCATACCGACTACAGACAGAACAGCAGCTAATGAAAGTACAATTTTCCTTACCATAAGCATTTAATTTAGTTAAAAAATAAAAAATCTTTTCGCAACAAAGTTAGTAATAAACATCAAGTTGACCAAATAATTTATACACTATTTTAAGGCAAAGTAACAGACTTATAGCATTTTACATCGCCAAGTTTAAGATTGTAAGATATTAAGCGCTTATATATTATAAAGTGTAATTAAAAATTTTCAAAAAATTGTTCAAGAAATATAATAATTCAAATTGTCATCGATAAAATCGGCTCCAAATGCGCGTTCAAAGCCATTTTCCACCCTTCACGGCGGCACTTACACTCTTTAAGTATTACAAAATGTAAGTTACAGCAACAAAAAACCGTCTAACGGCTTTCTATTGTTAGACGGAGTAGGGTTAGGAACTGTTATTTCTCGCGCGTGCGCGTAGCGCGCATATTTAATTAGGTATTACTCCACAATAAGCAACGACGAGTCGCCATAGGAGAGAAATCTAAAGTCGTTATTGAGGGCATAATTATAAATTTTTCGCCAATCGTCGCCAACATAAGCCGAGACAAGCAATAGCAGCGTAGATTTCGGTTGATGAAAATTTGTAACTATGCGATTGACCACTCTAAAGTGGTAGCCTAAAGGGGTAATCATAATTTGTGTTGCCGCCTTGAGTCTATCAACTCCTTGTTGTTCCATATAAGCGAGCAGGGTATCAACCACATCGGTTCCCGTAAACTCTGCCGGTATATCGTAGAGCTCCCACTGCCCTATCACGCACTCCAAATCGGCGTTACCATTACACTTTACGCGCCACGCAAGGGCTGCGAGCGACTCAAGCGTACGGACCGAAGTGGTACCAACAGCTGTGACATTATCCAACTTAGTCCGCAACTGCATCAGCAGAGTGCGCGTAACCTCGAAGTGTTCGGTATGCATAGAGTGTTTGGTGGCATCTTCATCTTTGACAGGCAGAAAAGTTCCTGCACCCACATGGAGAGTAACTTCGCCGAAGGTAAAGCCTCGGTTTTTAAGTTCCTCTATAAGTTCATTTGTAAAGTGCAGACCTGCCGTAGGAGCTGCCACAGAACCCTCAAAGCGCGAGTAGACAGTTTGGTAGCGGGTGTTATCTATCTCCTCGCTCTCGCGATTAAGGTATGGCGGAATAGGAATACGACCCAAATACTCCAACAGCTGTCCGAAACTCATTGGTGCATCCCACACAAAACGCACGATATGTTCACGCGTGCCTCGCTCAGCGATATATGCCTGCAACAGATAGTCACAGCCCTCATAGCTGAACGGTATCTGCACAGCGCCATCTTTCCACTTTTTCAGGTTGCCAACAATGCAACTCCAGCAACAAGAGCCACGAACAGCAAAAGCTCGCTCATAGTCCGCAGGCGCTGTAGGTTCCAGACAAAAGACCTCTACACGAGCACCCGACGGCTTGTGCATAACAAGACGAGCGCGCACAACCTTAGTATTATTAAAGACAAAGAGTGTATCTGCCGACAATTCACTGCCGATATCAGCAAAGTGGCGCTCCGAAATTACCCCATTGCGGTAGACAAGCAACTTGGAGCCGTCCCTATGCTCCAACGGAAACTTGGCAATGCGCTCATCTGGCAACGGATAGTCAAAGTCGTTGATGTTTATCATCGTATATATTTTAGAGTACCGTCCCCTTTCTGAAGAAAAGTGACCCAAAAGACTTTGGGCGAAACTTTGTTTCGCTTATCTCTGTTGCGAATTTAGGATAGCTTTACAGCCGTTACGATAAAAAACAGAGCCTCTTCCACTTTCAAGCAAGCTTGAGTGTTGGGCTCTGCTTTCTTCGTACCATCTGCGATGGTTTTCCTAAATCAAAAAAAAGCTAACAGCCAATAGCCAAAATCTCTTTTTAGGCGGATATTTACCACGCTCGGCGACAAATGGCTGCGCAGGATAGTATCAAAACATACAGACCAGCAGGCATTTGGCGTTAGCGGCAGTAAATACCGCATAAAATGGGATTTAGAAGCCCTTGCCGATAGCGAGGAAATCCTCAGCCTTAAGAGCTGCACCACCGATAAGACCACCGTCTACATCCTCCTTAGCGAAGATTTCAGCAGCATTTGAAGGCTTGCAAGAGCCACCATAGAGGATTGGGCACTCAGCAGCTGCTGCGCCGAACTTTGCAGCAAGCACCTCGCGGATATATGCGTGAATCTCCTGTGCCTGCTCTGCAGTAGCTGTCTCGCCTGTACCGATAGCCCAAACTGGCTCGTATGCGATAACGAGGTTAGCAAACTGCTCCTCAGTAAGGTTGTAAACAACCTCCTCAATCTGAGCCTTGCAAACTGCAAAGTGGTTACCAGCCTTACGCTCCTCAAGACTCTCACCTACGCAGTAGATTGGAGTAAGACCATTTGCATAAGCCTGTGCCATCTTCTTGTTCAGGGTCTCTGAAGTCTCACCATAGTACTGGCGACGCTCAGAGTGGCCGAGGATAACATACTTACAACCCAGAGCTGCAATCATTGAAGCAGCAATCTCGCCAGTCTAAGCACCCTTTGCCTCTGTAGCGCAATCCTGTGCACCTACAGCGATATCTGAACCCTTAACAGCCTCAATAACCTGTGAAAGGTGTGTAAATGGAGGGCAAACGATAAAGTTTACACAGCTGCAAACCTCGCCACGACCAGCAACAACACTCTTTGCCAGCTCAACACCCTCTGCAGGCAGGGTATTCATCTTCCAGTTACCTGCAACAATCTTCTTTCTTGCCATAATGATTTAATTTTTATTTAAGTTTAACAATAAATTTCGTTCATATACTACCACTCTTTGTTACTTGGGGAGGAACTTAATAGTCCCGCTAAATAATTTACGGTATAATTTATTTTACTCTCCACAGCTTTAATCTTCTCTCTTGCGGCTGCAGCTTTTTTTGCATTCTTGTGTGCTGCTCGTTTAAACAGACGCTTTACCTCATCGCAAAATTTACTTGATGAAAGAGTGGCATTGGAATAATACAATTCATCCGCAGATGGTGCTACAACTTTCATTCTGCCATCCTTGAACTCAAAGCGCAAATAATAATATCCTCCGTAATAACCTATTAAAGTGTCGGTATACGCTCTAACAGCAATAGATACTCCTTCATTTGTACTTAATACGTGCTGAGGGCTTTTGTAAAATGACATAGCATTAGTATATACAACGTCATATAAATCTTTTGCTGTTTTACCATCAAAAGATAATATTTCATAACCTTTACCATCTTCTGTCAGAAACGTTCCATTACTTTGAAGGACAAATTTCAAAGATTGAGGAAAACATTCTAACGCAGACAGAGCAAAAATAAGATAAAACAAAATTCTTTTCATCTCTCTACCTTTATAAGGAGTTGGTCTTGAATCTGTTTACAAAGCTATTTGACTATGATTTTGTGACTATTTCCTATTAAATTTTGCGGCGCATAGGGAGTCCTATGTAACAAGAAATTTAATAGGAAAGAGTCGTAAAGCAAGTCAAAGAGCAAAGTAAATAGGTTTAAGACAAACTCACAATCCACGCCTTGATACCAGCTGTTGGAAGGCCGAGCTTATTCTTCTTGTTGAAGCCGCACAGGTCGTTAAAGAGCATCATACCGCCACTCTTTGCTG
>JAZNTY010000183.1:0-9064 GCA_045592005.1 Alistipes sp.
GACCGCTTGGCCTCCGACTTCACTATAACCCAATTTCTATACTCTACATCCCTACCCAACAGGCGAACTAAATAGAGGTGACCACTTGAAGCATTTTTCGCATTATAGTGGTCAAGCGTCTGGACATTACATCCCTCAAGAGCCTTATTATACTTCTCTACAATCTCCTTGCGGCGAGCAAGCATTCCTGAGTAACGCTTAAACTGCGCCAGACCAATGCCAGCCATAATATCGGTCATATTACACTTGAAGTTCGGAGCAATAATATCGTACTCCCAAGCGCCAAGCTTTGTCTTTGCCAACGCATCCTTATTTTGACCGTGCAAAGAGAGTAGCTGGAACTGTTTATACAACCACTCGTCATCAACACCAGCTATTGGTCGCCAAGTTAGTGCGCCACCCTCTGCTGTTGTCAAGTTTTTAACTGCATGAAACGAGAAAGATGTAAAATCGGCTATCTCGCCACACATCTTACCTCCACACTGCGCTCCAAAGGCATGAGCTGCATCTGATAGAACAACCACACGACCAAAGGCAGCCTGAATATCGTTCGCAGGCTTAAAGAGATGCTTCTTACTCTCCACCGCGGCAAATATCCTCTCATAGTCACACACAACGCCGCCCAAATCTACAGGCATAATGACCTTTGTGCGCTCTGTAATGGCATTAGCAAGTTTGTCGTAATCCATCTCAAACGACCCTGGAGCAGTATCTACCATCACAACATTAGCACCGCAGTGACAAGTAACGCTTGCCGTTGCTGTATAAGTGTATGCGCAAGTGATAACCTCGTCGCCGGGACCAACGCCTAACACTCTCAGGATAAGTTCCATACAAGCCGTTGCCGAATTAAGACACACAGCCCTATCAGTATGGCAATATTGCGCAATAACTCTCTCAAACTCCTTTGTCCGCGGACCTGTTGTAATCCAACCCGAGCGCAACGCCTCTGCGACCTCTGCGACCTCCGCCTCACTCATATCCGGCGGCGAAAATGGAATGTTTCGTAGTTTGGTATTCATATACTTAGTATTTTGAGACAAAGAACATCTTTTTATACAAATTGCCGACTATATTCATACACATCCAAAATGTAGCAAATAGCGAATTCATCTCTTCAGCATCTCTAAACAATCTATAGTGCCACAATATTCTATCTTTGACACTTGGAGGCGTAATAGACCCCTTTCGTCTACGATATTTTGCCAAGTTCTCTTTCAGCAAGAAACAGTCCGACTTTTGTATTACTTTCAACCACATCGCTGTGTCATTATTCTTCTTTACATCATTTATTTGGACAACGCCTATACGGTTAGCATCATACATAACAGTCAAACATCCGGGCCAGCAACAAGCGAACATATCAAATTTACCGACTCGCATTTTCCCGCTTACATATACGCCCAACTCCTTGCCATCTTCCGATATTTCCACATAGTCGTGATATGAAAAGGCGTAACCGTTTGACTCCATAAACCTAATCTGGCGCTCCAACTTCTCTGGCATCCACAAATCATCACTGTCCAAAAAGGCTATCCAGCGACCTTTTGCAATTTTCAGTGCATTATTACGCGTAATAGCAGCACCACTATTCTTTTCATTGCAAATGTATTTTATTCTACTATCCGACTGCAAATAAGGTTCAACAACCTTATATGTACCATCAGTCGAGCAGTCATCGGATATAATCATCTCCCAGTCTGAAAAAGTCTGTGCCTGAACAGATTTAATGGTTTCTGCTATAAACCTCGCACAATTATATGTTGGGGTAATTATTGATACTTGAGGCATAGGGTTAGTTGTTATAAGGAGCAGGTAGTTTAAGAATTGATCCATATTTATCTAACACCTCTTGCTTATAGTTAGATAAAACTCCACCATGAGAGGAGAATGTCAACTCTCCAAACACAAGTTGATCGCCAAATTCATAAAAATCAACTCTAACATGAGGAAAATCTTGACACAATATTCTAGCATATGCAATCATCTTATCATAGTTAACCGGCTTTTCTAAATGTATCGTGTATTTCTCCTCATTTTTTCTATAATAGACTCTATTCCAATTTATATCGTATGATACCGCAAAGGTTTGTTTTTCACTATCTGCACTACTTTTTCTCAAATCATTACGAGCTAAAAAGAATAATGGCTCTCCATTAAAGCAGAATAGCTGATACTCCATCATTTCGCCATTATCACCCTCCAAGAACTTCTCTACTATAATTTTTCTTTCAATATCTCTATATTGATTTTCAATACCGCGTCCAAACTGAAAATTCATCCACTTATTTAGTTGCTTAATAACAACCTCTTTATCCAAGGTAGTCTTGTCTTCACAAATGATATTAAAACCACATCCATGATTACATTTAATTACGAATTTCTGCGGTAGAGATTCAAAATCAATATCCTCGGCTCTGTCATAAACGCCATAAAGTTGGTTTAGAATATCCGCACACCCTTTTTCTTTCATATATTCTCTAACTCTATACTTATCCGCACACTGTGTTCTCAATGGATGGCGCCAATAACGAGCCAACCAAAATTGTTTTTCATTAAAATCTTTTGGATCTTTTAAGTTTAAGATTCTACCAGTTCGTAAAAAATAGATAAAGGCATAGCGCGCATTATCACCAAATACAAATGCAATACTAGACTCTAACCAATGGTATACAATGTGGATATAATAATTTAACTTTCCCATATATAGTTTAGAATTTAATCAACACCTATTTGTCTTAACAATTCTTTGGTTACAACATTTTTAACATCAAACTTACGCACCCATTCAAGACAATTCTTTCGCAGTTGAATCAGGTCAACCTTTCCTTCTATCACTCTACGCATTTGAAAAACTAATGTCTCGGTATCATAAGTTGGAACAATAAAACCTGTATAGCCATCCATAATAACCTCGGTATTCATATTCCAGTCAGACGCAATAATAGGTACTCCCGCTATATTAGCATCTAGTACCACGCCAGGGAATCCTTCCCCATCCCAGTATGTTGGGAACAGCATTACATCGTAATCGGATAACTTCTTATAGCCTTCAGTATTCATCAGATTAAGGAAACCCCGATACTTCACATTGGCTGTTTGAGCAATTAGATCCATAAACTCCGATTCAAAAGAGGGTTCTATCTTACCGTAGAAATCTACAACAAATTTATCTGTATAACCCTGATTACATAGTAATCTTGCAGCCTCAACTATTTCTCTAACACCTTTATCTGGATGCACTCGTGATAGAAATACGAACCTAATTTTGTCAAAATTTCTCTTTTCATTACTGTAATCATAGCAGACAATTGGCTTGAAATTAGGGGCAACTATGACATTATATATTCCAAACTCTGACAATGCCACCTTCATATTATTCCCCTCTACTAGAATGCTTTTTAAAGCTTTTAGTGCATTTATATTGTATCTACCCTTCCCTACTGAAAGATGGAGATCGCCTCCAATAACCCAAAAGTAAACATTTTTCTTTAGTGGGAAATAATACAAAAACGAAATCAAATAAGATGCTGCGCCACTTGCTGAAATAATTACCTTTGCCCCACGATTAAACAACAAAGAGAAAAACATCCTAAACAAAAGTAATGGTCGTCTCCTCCAATTTAATGTATCAATAGTAATAATAGTGTGATTAAGAGCATGCAACTGATTTATCAACAGCTGATTTTTTACAGTCTCACCACAATCTGGCACTTGCCCTTCCTTAATACCTCCAATAAAAATAATCTTTGACATACTTACTTATTCATAGTAGTGTATTTATAAACAAATGATTCGGCTCCAAATTTTACCAATGAAGTATTTCTGCTATTTTCAGACATAGCAGCCCTCGTTTGTATATCTATATGAACAAACTTGTCTATTATTGATGTGATTTCATTCACATTATTCGGCTCAAACATATAACCATTGACTCCCTGCTCAACAATCCGCGGATTATCGCATACATTACTACATAGGATTGGAAGACCGCAGCACATCGCCTCACAAATCACATTCGGATAGCCCTCATATATTGACGGCAAGCAAAAAACATCTGCTCTCTGATAGTACTTCACGATATCTCGTTCTGGCTCATGGAAATGAAAAATATCCTCCAAGTGGTTATCTCGCACCGTTTGCATACACAGTTCATAGTACTCTGCATCCGTAGCCTGACCATACCAATCAACACGGAACTTACACCCCTTATCTACTGCCATCCTTACGGCTTTGATATAATTTATTATATTTTTTTGAGGCATTATTCGCGCAACGGTAAGAATTTGAATAGGGTTATTATAACACTTAACTTCCGGTGGACAGAACTTATCTGTATCCACAAAATTGGTAATACAGTGCAACTTCTTTTTCAAAGACGGAAAGTGCTTGGCTATAAAATCTGTCTGCGTATGCGAATTTGGCACAACATAGTCTGCAAAACGGTAGAAAAAGAACTTAAGTCGCTCTCTGAAAGTGATTTTTTGTGTTGTGTTACGCTCCGATACAATCAACTTAAATTTTGCGCCAAACATCTTAATGATACAAGCCACAATGCACGCTTGGTCTAGATACGCTATAACCGTATCAGGATTAGCGCGCAGGAGTTCTCGTCTCAACACCGGTATGCGCCTGCTCCGAGCTTGAGCTTGAGCAATGTATCGATACTTCACATCCGCAGCCTGCAATGTGGGCAGATAGAAATCATTTGGATAATATGTCCACACCTCCACATCATACCCTTGCTGCTTGAGCAACACCGCAAGTCCCGACATCTGACGCTCAGCACCACCAGAACCCAAAGACTCTATTAAGCAGATGATTTTATGCATCAGTTACTATTTCTTTAGAAATTTACTATCTTCAAGAGAGAGCAATAACTTTTTCTTCTCCTCTGATGACAGAGATTTACTATCTAAATTATACTCTTTATTTCTCTCAATATACTCATCTACAGTACATATATATCTCGCAGGATTACCCCCTACGACTGTATACGGTTTTACCGACTTTGTCACAATAGAGCCCGCAGCCACCAATGCACCCTCTCCGATTGTTACGCCTGGCATTATTTGTGAGTTTGCTCCGATGTATGCCCAATCTTCAACCACTATCTTACCAAACACATCAAAGTTCGGATACTTCCGTCTTGCAACATTTGCCCCTCCGTGTGTATGAAAAGTTACATTACCCGTAATCTGCACATTATTCCCTATCTTAATTAGATATGGTTCTGAACTCCAATTACGAGTGGATATAAGGCAGTTCGCTCCAATCTGCACACCTATATGCCTTGCATAAGCCTCTTGGGTCGCGATAAAACGCCAATAAAAATCTCTAACAAACTTTACCATATCTTGCAATTAGGACATTTTGTGTACTACAGAGCTTCATTGACTGCTTCATTAATACATATGGTATCCAAAACATTACTGCTCCAGATTGGATACCCATTGAGTGGGTCAAAGACACACCGACAAACAAGCAACATGACAATGCGTAGACAAATGTGTAAATATTATTGGTTTTCTCCGATTTATACAAGTTTACAAAACACTCTATACATATTATAGTCAACACTACAATATACACTATCATTGAAAAAATTCCTCCCTGGAGTAGTGCACTAAAAATGGTATTATGTCCTAAACTCGACAACCAAAGTGGATCCGTTTCTCCTCCTAACCAAAACTTTTCTTCATCAAAATATGCGAAAAAGAACTCCAATAGATTAGTACGGTTATCATTTGCAACATCATCAAAAACTAATCTACCCATATCTATCGTTTCCAAGTATGGATAGGCAACAAATAACAATATTATGCCCATTATGAGAGGGAGCATCCAATCTCTTTTTGCTTTAACAGACAACAATATTAATACACACAAAACTCCCATAAGAAATGCTGCTCGTTGTTGAATCATAAACAAACCAGCAAGACCAATACCAATCAGAATTAAACCTAAACAAAAGTGCTTAATTCTATTTGACAGAAACATATAAGAAACTATTGGCAAAAATGAGGCGACAAAATAACCATTTGTCACAACAAAGCCAATAATACCTGGAGTCACTGCAATACTTGTTAAATCATCCAATGACTCCAAATACACCATTCTATCATCAATAGCATCTTCAAAACCCGGAGTTATAAGATATGCCAAATCCCAGCCTATTGGAACATTAATAAACTGCAAATATGTTACAAAAACATTTACAACATAGAATACAATCAATATTTTTGTTATAAATAGTAAATCTCTATTCGTCTTTATAATCAATGGGAAAAACATGATTATAACTAAACATACCAAATGATAAGAGACAAAACTCTGTATAAATGAGAATGTGGCTATATTTCCATTCAATATATTGCATAATAGTAGTGTTATAATAAACAGCAAATAAGCCTTCTCTGCTATATCTAAAGAAATTTTTCGAAAGTCTCTAACCGCATACAACAACAAACAAACTACTGCTATATTTCTAATTGTTAAACCTGGGAGCAATGTTATTGAGCCCAGAAATAGTATAGAAAATAAGAGTATTATTATGATGATATTTCGCATCTTGCCTTAAATTTAGTTTAGATACTTTTTCACAAATCGTTGTGTGGGATATTCTATATATCTATGCACAAAATACGCATAGGCAATACTCAACATTATTGGCACTATAATTATCCATTCAGAGGTAATCATAAAAGTCTTTTGGATAGCATACAATATTGTAAAACCGACCATCTGGTGAATAAGATAGAGTGGATATGATATATCACCAATCCATTTCAATAATCTAAAAATATAAGTATTAGACCCTTTGCTAAAATCAAACTTAGTTGCATAATATATTAAAAATATCGTTATTAAGAAAAATATGATATGTGCTATATCTGACAAAATTATTTGACTAACAAACGATATCAGTAATAAAAGCAATGCATATTTTACACTTTGTCTTTTGACAATGAGATATATACTTATTCCAGCAACAAATGTAGATATATAATCAGAAATAAAAATTACATTGGACACTGTATGAATTATACTATTATCTACGCAATACAACAATGGAGTTATTACCCATAATAGTAACATTATCTTTATAGTTTTAACATTATTTAACAGCATTAATACAGCAATTCCCATGTAAAAAAATAGTTCGATTTGCAGTGTCCAATAAACTCCATCTATTGCTGGTTGACTAAACAATGCTGGCAACATTGTAAGATTGCACAATACTCGTTTAAGTGGTATGTTGACTCCAAAACCAAAATATAAAAACAAAATTGTCGTGAACATTGCCACAACAAATGCCGGATACAAGCGTATAATTCTATTCCTTATAAATTGTATAGCACTCTTAAAATTCAAATTATCATCCCCTGAAAATAGGTATTTCGCTGTCAAAAAGCCACTTAGAATAAAGAATGTAGATACCGCTGCACATCCCCAGGGGAATGTTAAAGCCCAGTCTACTTTAGCCTCATTATCTGTTATCGGGTTCTCGATATATCGTGTTGTATAATGGTACAAAACTATACACAACGCAGATACACCGCGAACAACATCTAAATAAAAGAAATGCTTATTCTGGGACTTTATCATAATTTTCCAATAACACTTTTATACGATTTCCTCAATTTCCATAAGACAAACTCAAAGGTCTCATAAAAAGGTATTCTGCTGATGGGATTTAGTTTCTGAATTAACTCCTTTGTTATGCATTCATCTTTTCTCTCTACAAATCCTCGAGGTGTAATATAAAATGCTTTGACTGCACGAACATCGAAATCGACACTAAAGTTGGGACGATGTTTAAAGTGGATATAACAATACTCCTTCACTCGCAATGCATCTCCCTCAAAATATGCACAAAAAACCTTACCATTTTCCCAATAAAAAATCTGATGGCGATGATTTTTCAAAGGTTCTTCATTTATATAACAATACTCCGAATGTCTAAACCTATAATACCGTTCTGGCTCTGCTATATCCGCAAATAATCGTTTAGTAAAAAATGACAACCCATTTTGAAGATATATCTGCACTAAACATCCCATTTCATCAAATGCAAAACTTTTTGGAGAGGTAAATACCTTTTTATAATCTACAGTAGAGCCATCCAATTTGATATAGTCCAATACTGTTTGGGTATTACGATAAAAAGATAAATGTCCTAAAGCAAAAAACTTATCGTATTTTTGGTAATTATTCTTTTTTAGACAAGATAATATATCTCCAAATATCAAATCAAAATCACAATGTCCCCAATATTCATATTGCTCTATATAATCTCTAAATATGCCCCCATAAATTGGTTTATAATCACAACACTTATATGGAGTCTCTAAACAGACTTGAAATCCTAAATAATTTGAGGCTCTTTCCTTCAACGATTGTAGAGACATATATACAACATACACATTTGATGGCAGCTGTTGCTCATACTTCGCATCGCCAAATATATAAAAATCTATCTCTGGATTTCGTTCACAAGATTTCAACCACAAGTCAAAATAATTATTAAACCTTCCAAAATATACACCTATAATGCAGATTGAATTACTTTTTGTGTTCATCTTCTTGTTTTTTTATACTTTGAACGACAATCATTGAAATTGTAGCCATTAAAAATATACCGAACAACATCACAATGGACGCACCCAAATAGCTATAGGACCTTATCAAAGGTATAGAGAGAAGAAAACTAATCACAGAGGACAATAAAGTAATCGTTCTTAGAATTTTTTCTTTGTGCTGTATAATAAGATAATTCTTTCCGTAAACATTAGAAATTGCTCTAAAAACAATTGAAAACGACATTATTTTTAGAACTACAACAGATTCAGCAAATTCTGGAGACAACAATAAATTAACAATAATAGGAGCTCCAAAAAATAATACAGCAGCCATTAATATCGAGACTATTAGATTAATAGCTAAGAACACTTTGTGCTTATCAATGCGTCGGGATAAAAAAGGGTAAAAAGATTGTTCCAACACTGAAAGAACCTGATTACTCATTGAAATAAACTTATTTCCGCCGTCAAATATACCTGTA
>JAZNTY010000184.1:0-4380 GCA_045592005.1 Alistipes sp.
CTTCACATATCCGGCATAAGCAGTAATGGCATGACCTGTATTGAGAGTAAAGAGTTTGCGCTCAACATAAGCCAAAAGGTTGTCAGCCAAGTTCATACCTGCAATCTGCGGAACCTCGCCAACGAATGATGCCTGCTCAACATTCCACTCATAGAACGCCTCAACAACCACATCGATAGGGTTTTCGCTGCGCACAGGTGGCACAATACGGTCTACAGAGCAGTCCGGAAAACCTACCCACTGCTGGCAGTAAGCCTTATCCTCGCCCTCAAGCAGTGCAAGCACATGCTCCTTAAGCTGAGAAGAGGCGCGAACAGCATTTTCACAAGCAATAATATTCAACGGTTCATTAACCCCAGCAATACGGCGTGCAACAACACCCTTAGCTATAGCCGGAGCGATGCGAGGCAAGATACCCACGCCCACAGCTGTGGTAATAATCTGAGCATCAACAATGTGGTCGATAACAGCATCTGTTGTAGAGTTAACTCCCAAAATGTTGGTTATCTGCTGCTCAACACACTCCACATCCATAACATGGACTGTGTAACATCTATCCTCGTTAATTTTGTCAATTACAGTGGCGTTTACATCCGCAAAGACAACCTGATATCCGGCTTGCTCCAACACTGCACCGATAAAACCACGACCAATGTTACCTGCTCCGAATTGAATAGCTTTTTTCATCTCTTTATATAATTTTTATGTACTTAGATTTGCACGAACTTACAAAGGTAGCTTTTTTTATCCATTTTTCAAAAAACAACAGATTTTTATCCTCTTTACTACTCAACAGGTCGTGGAGAGATAACCTCTCGAGGGAAATAGTGTGTCGGCGTAGAGACTTTCTCTGTTGTATTTCCTGGAGAGAGTCTAAATAGTGCCGCACCATGAGGAGCTACTTGAGCCTTGAAAGTGTCGCCCGGATAGACAAGAGTAACAACCTGCTGTCGCCACACATCGCGAACCAGAGCCGCTTTATCCCACAGACCCAAAGTACGAGGTTCCACCTCTATAACCAAAGGTTTATCAGAGATATTGAACATAGCTACAGCCAACTCTCCATTTTCGAGAATTTTGACATAAACCGCGTGTTTTTCATCACGATAGAATGGCATTCCGCGCATACCCAATGGGTCTTGAAGAATATCGTTTACCTCAAAATTGCAGAGCAACGAGCGTGTAAAGTCATCCATTCTGGCAATATCGCAACCTATAAGCATAGGCGAGGCAAGCATAGCCCACATAGTGATATGAGTATACTGTTCATCGGGCGTAAGACGCGAAAAGCGGGAATTGAAGCCCCAGCCGCCAACTATACCCACAACAAGCATATCGGCATCGCCCCAATGACCCGGACCATGAAAGGCAGCCCAACGCTCTTGCTGCTCAAAACCTATAGAGTAGATACTCTGCCAACTATCACGGATATCGGCTGTGGTTCGCCAACATTGAGTCAGCTCCTTAAAGCTATATGCATCAGCAAAAGGCGCTGTATTGGAGATACTATAGACGATATCTCTACCACAAGACTTTAGAGCCTCCGACATCTGACGAGTACAATAAACATCGTTTGGTTTCCAATCGTACTTTAGGTAGTCTATACCCCAATCAGCCCACTGCTTAACATCAGCCTCAACCCACGAATACTCTCCGTGACGCCAATAACAACGACTTGTGAAACGAAGAGGATCTCCCTCTACAGTTATCCTCATATTTTCATCACACCAACCCTCTTCTATCCAAGGATACTTACCCTCAGCGTTGTCAGATTGTGTACCAGCATGTCCGGCGTATGTACTTACCCACGGACCTGAGTATATACCGAGTTTAAGTCCCATATTGTGAAGTTTGTCTGCCAACTCCTTCATATCCGGAAATTTATCATTTGGCTGCACAGCGTTATATTTACCTCCTCGTTTACCCTGCCAGCCATCATCTATATTGATGTATGTCCAGCCAAAGTCTACCATACCCTGCTCCACGAGAGCCTGAGCGGAGGAGAGCACCTTCTCCTGGCTAACCTTTGGACCCCAGCAGTTCCACGAGTTCCAACCCATAGGCGGAGTAAGAGCAATCTTATCGCCAACAACTATCTTCAACTCACGACTATAACTACCCTTATCATTTGTTGCCGTAAGCTTAACCGGATAGGTTCCGGGCTCGGAAATACGACCTGTAATACGACCCGTTTTACTATCCAACACGACCCCTTGTGGCAGATTTTCCGCACCAAAAGTCATCGGACGCTCTCCGGTAGCAGCAATAGTATACAAAACCTCAGCTCCAGGACGAACACCAAAAACCTTTGCGCTATTTATGCGCGGAGTAGCCGGTGGTGGCGGAGTAAGAATATAAGCCGAGTAGTCAGGAACTTTAGGCTCTGCAACAGGTTGATTCTTCGTAGTCTTCGCCGTTGCAATAGTAGCCATAAGACTCAATACTGCAATAAAAATAGTTCGTAAATTCATAAGTTATCAAAGATTTAATCATACAAATATAGCAATTTTTATCAAACCTGAAAAACTATTTGACATTTATTTGCCACCTCATTTAATGCTTTTTATATTTTTTAACATCGTGGTGTTATATTTTTCCAATAATTGTCTCCTATATTTTGAACAAATGTATAACAAACTATAGAGAGTATGATTTTATAGTGTTGATAAACATATTCAAAGAGACTACATACAACATAAACTTAACAAATAGATGCTTATGAAGACTAAAATTTTCAACCTTATCATCATTGACGAGAGTGGCTCTATGCAGAGTATCAAAAATGCCGCTATTGACAGCGTAAATGAGACCATTCAATCCATCCGCGCAGCACAAGAGAAACACCCTGACCAAGAGCATTTTGTAAGCCTTGTAACCTTTCACAACGAAGTAAAAAGCGTATACGAGTGTGTGCCTGTTGAGGATGTAGAGGAGTTGACAGCAGAGAGCTATCAGCCACAATGTTGTACCGCACTATACGATGCAATGGGCATATCACTTACAACCCTTCGCCCAAAGGTCACAAAGGATGACAATGCACTTGTAACCATTGTTACTGACGGTTATGAGAATGCATCATGCGAGTATAACGGCAAGGCAATCAAGGCTCTTGTAGATGAACTCAAGGGCAAAGGTTGGATATTTGCTTACATTGGCGCCAATCAAGATGTAGAGGCTGTCGCAGCGACAATTTCGATTACCAACACCTTAAATTTTAAGGCTACAGATGAGGGTACAGCAGTTATGAGCAGCAAACTATCCTCTGCCCGCGAGAAACTTTATGACAGCATTGCCGATAGCTGCTTCAATGCAGTTGAAGCTAACACCGATTTTTTTGATGACTAAAACAAAGAGAACTCTCTGCAAATTATTACAGAGAGTTCTCTTTTCAGACAATAAAACGGTTCCAATTACATCGAAGATATACTGACTAAAACTATCTTTTTCTTCTTTCGATTTTTATATACTCCGTATAGACTATTGTTGAATGGGGGTTAGAGCTGGTAATTTGCTGCCGCAAGGCTTTTGTACCATAGTTAAAAAATAGAAAACGGCGCGGAACACGATAGACAACTTGATGTAGCGTATCAATGGTTTTCAGCGAACAAATTACACTATCAGCTTCAATAAGTCCCTCAATACTTGCCCAACCATCATTCCATCTAAAGAGCCTAAGGGTATCGACACGAAGTAGAGTGTCGCGCACAACCACTGTATCGCGCAGTGGCGCTGATATACTCAACGCAGTAGCCGTCACACTCTTTGCAGCACTCTCCAATCGTCTGATTTTAAGACCCATACTCCTTATCTTCTCGGCATCTGCAGCACAAAGTTCTTCATATTCGCCCACACGAAGTCTAAGAGCCTGCACAGAGGCTGCTGCCTGGTCTGCCTGAGTACGAAATAGTTCGACCGAGCTATTGAGAGCCCGATTATTATTTTGCAATCTATCCACCTCCGTCAGCAGATACTTGCCACCCAAAATTATTAAAGCCGTGGTAGCTATGGCATAAAGAATAAGATACTTTTTCATAATGTATGTTCTATAAGTTATGGTAAATGGTTTTTGGACAAATATACAACATCCTAAACCACAAATTGTTCTATTTTTAGTAGAAGAGCGAGACTCACAAGGGTCTGATTGATAATATTTTGCCATTTTTAGATATTCTAAGCAATAAAGATTTTGCAAATTCGTTAAAAGTTTTGTAACTTTGCGCGATTATACGGCTGTATTATCGTGACAGTCGCGTGTAACAATTTTTGAGATGAAAAGATTTACTCTTAATTTAATAGTCGTTATTGCCATTGCGGCGCTATTCTTCTCTTGCTCCGGCTTGAGTAAGATTACCAAGAGTGGCGACCCTGAGTTGATGTATA
>JAZNTY010000185.1:0-5681 GCA_045592005.1 Alistipes sp.
CTGATGGCGACAAGGCAGGTTTCAAGAAGATAGTTTCGGCATCGTTTGTAGGCATACTGCGCTTTATTATACCAATATCCATCTGCTGCATTATCTTAGCGCCACAGATTATTCGCGTGCTATCCGGCTTAGGATATGAGGGTGCGGTAATTCCTATGCGCATAATATTCCCCGCAGCTGTAGCTGTAGGTATCGCTCAGGTACTTGCTATTCAGGTCCTTATGCCAATGAAGCAGGATAAAGTCTTACTAACGACCTCTATTTTGGGAGCCATAGTAAGTCTTGTGATAAATATTACTATCGTCCCTCAAATGCAGTCTATTGGTTCAGCCATTGTAACCTTAGTAGCCGAAAGTATAGTAACAACAACCTATATTTGCTATGTTGTGCATCACAAATACCTATCAATATCCTTTAGTGCCGTAATCAGCGCACTACTTCACTCTCTACCTCCAGTGGCAATATGCATCATCTGCTCACTTACCATATCCAATCCATTTCTATGTTTGACAACATCCATTGCTGTGGGCGGAGGAGCCTGGATAATAATGAATAGCAAGATGTTGCTCGGATATTTAAGAACAAAGAGCAATTAGTTTTATGACAGATATAATATTTATAAAACATTGCTTTTCTTAGGTTCGTAAATTATTCTTACCTTTGTGGCTGCTATGGCTAAAGTTGTTGTCGGATTATCTGGAGGTGTTGACTCCTCAGTGGCTGCGTGGCTGCTCAAAGAGCAGGGACACGAAGTGATTGGTCTGTTTATGCGTAATTGGCACGATACTACAGGTACCCTTGAGGGAGACTGCCCGTGGTACGACGACCAAGTCTTTGCCGAGCTTGTTGCAAAGCGACTCGATATTCCTTTTCACTATGTAGACCTCTCGGAGCAGTATAAGCAGCGCGTAGTAGACTATATGTTTGCCGAGTACGAGAGGGGAAGAACACCAAATCCTGATGTGTTGTGCAACCGCGAGATAAAATTTGATGTCTTTCTTAAGGAGGCGCTAAAGCTCGGCGCAGAGTATGTTGCTACGGGGCACTACTGTAGAAAGAGCGAAGAGGTTATTGACGGTAAAATAATCTACTCTCTGCTTGCTGGTACAGACAACAACAAGGACCAAAGTTACTTCCTCTGCCAACTTACGCAGGAGCAGCTAAAGTACGCCCTCTTCCCTATCGGTCATCTCACCAAACCTGAGGTGCGCGAGATTGCCCTACAACAGAAGCTCGCAACGGCAAAGCGTAAGGACTCGCAGGGTATCTGTTTTGTGGGCAAGGTTGACCTGCCTATATTTTTGCAGCAGAAGCTCGCCGCCCGCAAAGGCAACATACACGAGATTTTACCTTCGTGGGCAAAATATGCCCGTTATGCAGCCGACACAACGCTGGAAGGTATGGCACGCCCTTATAGCTACACTGTGCGCGATGGTAAAAAGATTGGAGAGCACAATGGCGCACACTACTACACCATAGGTCAGCGTAAAGGCTTAGGCATCGGCGGTCGTAAGCAATCGCTCTTTATCATCGGCACAGATGTTGTTACCAACACCATCTATGTTGGCGAAGGGGATGACCATCCAGGACTATATCGTCGTGCTCTAAAAATTGAGCAAAACGAAATACATTGGATAGAACCCGATAAGGCTCTGCAAATAGGCGAAAATAGAGAGTTTGATGTACGCATACGCTATCGCCAACCACTACAAAAGGCTACAATGTATATGAGAGAAGATGGCGCCTACATACTCTTTGAAACACCACAAAGAGGTATTGCCGCAGGACAATTTGCTGCGTGGTATGAAGGCGAAAAAGTCATTGGCTCAGGGGTAATATCTGCCTAAAAAGAGTATTTTTGTAAGATATTGTTAACTATCGGTAAAAAAATCGATAGTTTTTGCTTTATATATATAGGACTTTACAAAAATATTACTATATTTGCTGTTCGGAACAAAGATTAAGACAAAAACAATATATATTCATACTTAATTAACAAAAAACTTAATCGTTATGACAAATGTTAAGCGTGTCTACACCTTCGGTAACAAAGAAGCTGAGGGTAATGGCAAAATGAGAGAGTTGCTCGGTGGTAAGGGTGCAAACCTTGCAGAGATGAACCTTATCGGTATTCCTGTTCCTCCGGGCTTTACTATCACTACTGAGGTTTGTGCTGAGTACTACAAGCACGGTCAGCAGGCTATCATCGACATTCTTCGTCCAGATGTTGAGGCTGCTATTGCAAAGGTTGAGGCTTTGACCGGTCGTAAGTTCGGCGATGCTCAGCTTCCACTCTTGGTTTCAGTTCGTTCAGGTGCTCGCGCCTCAATGCCTGGTATGATGGATACTATCCTCAACCTGGGTATGAACGACCAAGCTGTTGAGGCTGTTGCACAGCTTTCAGGCAACCCTCGTTTTGCTTGGGACTCTTATCGTCGTTTCGTACAGATGTACGGCGATGTGGTACTTGGTATGAAGCCGGTATCTAAGGAGGATCAGGACCCATTTGAGGTTATTATCGAGGAGATGAAAGAGGCTCGCGGTGTAAATCTTGATACAGAGCTCTCTACAGAGGATTTGAAGGAGTTGGTTGTTAAGTTCAAGGCTGCTGTTAAGGCACAGACCGGTTCTGACTTCCCAGTAAATCCTTGGGATCAGCTTTGGGGTGCTATCTGTGCAGTATTCGGTTCTTGGATGAACGAGCGCGCTATCCTCTATCGTAAGCTTAATAACATCCCTGCTGAGTGGGGTACTGCAGTAAATGTACAGGCAATGGTATTCGGTAACATGGGCGACAACTCTGCTACAGGTGTTGCATTCTCTCGTGACGCTGCTACCGGCGAGAACATCTTCAATGGCGAGTATCTTATCAACGCTCAGGGCGAGGATGTAGTTGCAGGTATCCGTACTCCACAGCAGATTACTATCGAGGGTTCAAAGCGTTGGGCTGCTGCTCAGAATATCTCTGAGGAGGAGCGTGCAACTAAGTATCCTTCACTTGAGGAGGTTATGCCTGAGGTATATAAGGAGCTTGATGAAATTCAGCACCACCTTGAGCAGTACTTTACCGATATGCAGGATATCGAGTTCACTATTCAGGACGGTAAGCTTTGGATGCTCCAGTGCCGTAACGGTAAGCGTACAGGTGCTGCAATGGTTAAGATTGCTATGGATATGCTCCGCGAGGGTCTTATCGATGATAAGACCGCTGTACTTCGTTGTGAGCCTGAGAAACTCGACGAGCTACTCCACCCTGTATTTGACAAGAAGGCTATTAAGAACGCTAAGGTTGTAGTTAAAGGTCTTCCAGCATCTCCAGGTGCTGCTACAGGTCCTGTAGTATTCTTCGCAGACGATGCTGAGAAGGTATTTGCTCAGACCGGTCAGAAGGCTATATTGGTTCGTATTGAGACCTCTCCTGAGGACTTGAAGGGTATGCTTGACGCAGCTGGTATCCTTACTGCTCGTGGCGGTATGACTTCACATGCAGCGGTTGTTGCTCGTGGTATGGGTAAGTGCTGTGTATCAGGCGCTGGCGAGCTTGAGATTGACTACAAGGCTCGTACAATCTCTATCAACGGCTTAGTTATCAAGGAGGGCGATTGGATTTCACTCAACGGTTCTACCGGCGAGGTTTACCTCGGCAAGGTTGCTACTCAGGAGGCTACTTTGGATGGCGATTTCGGCAAGTTAATGGATTTGGCTGCTAAGTATTCAAAACTTAAGGTTCGCGCTAACGCTGATACTCCACGCGATGCAGAGCAGGCATTTGCTTTCGGTGCTGAGGGTATTGGTCTCTGCCGTACAGAGCATATGTTCTTCGAGGGCGAGCGTATTAAGGCTATCCGCGAAATGATTCTCTCCGATGACGAGGATGGTCGTCGTGTAGCTCTTGCTAAGCTCCTTCCTATGCAGCGTGGCGACTTCGAGGGTCTGTTCAAGGTTATGAAGGGGTACCCTGTTATCGTTCGTCTGCTCGACCCACCATTGCATGAGTTCGCTCCTAATACCGAGAAAGACCAGCGTGAGATGGCTGAGGTTATGGGTATCCCATTTGAAAAGGTTGTTGCTAAGGTTGAGGCTCTGCACGAGGTTAACCCTATGCTCGGTCACCGTGGTTGCCGTCTTGGTAACACATATCCAGAGATTACCGAGATGCAGGCTCGCGCTATTATCGAGGCTGCTATGAATGTTAAGGCTTCCGGCACACCTGTAAAGGTTGAGATTATGGTTCCGCTGGTAGGTAACCACAAGGAGCTCCGTTACCAGAAGAACATCATTGACCGCGTAGCTAACGAGGTATTTGCTGAGCGCAATGACAAGATTGACTACTTGGTAGGTACTATGATTGAGGTTCCTCGTGCTGCTGTTACTGCAAATCAGATTGCAGAGGTTGCAGAGTTCTTCTCATTCGGTACCAATGACCTTACTCAGATGACTCTCGGTTTCTCTCGTGATGATATTGCGAAATTCCTCCCTGTATACCTTGAGAAGAACATTATCAAGGCTGACCCATTCAAGGTTCTCGATCGTAATGGTGTTGGTCAGCTGGTTCGTGAGGCTGTTATGAAGGGTCGCTCTACTCGCCTTGAGCTCAAGTGCGGTATCTGCGGTGAGCACGGTGGTGAGCCATCATCAGTTGAGTTCTGCCACTTCGCAGGTCTTGACTATGTAAGCTGCTCTCCATTCCGTGTGCCTATCGCACGCCTTGCAGCGGCTCACGCAGCTCTTAAAGAGTAAAGGTTCACTATATATCAGAGGCGTCATCTTCAGATGGCGCCTTTTTTATGTTATATATAGAATAATTATCTGCATAATTTAGAATGATATTTGGAAACTAAAAAAAAATCACTATCTTTGTTAAACGAAACTGTAAAAAGTAGTTTTTATTGTATAACCTCTTAATTCTAACGATTATGAAAAAAATTTTTCTTGCTTTAGCGTTCGTTTTTTGCGCATTTAGTGTTTCTGCTCAAGGCTGGGCAGTCGGTGGTCGTCTTGGCTCAGGCTTACAAGTTCAGGCTGAATATCAGTTCGCAAGCGACAACTATCTTGAAGGTCGTTTTGGTATGTCTTGGTGCAATGGTGGCGCTGTTCTTATGGCGGACTTTACAGCACTTTATCAGTGGAATATAGCAAAGATGAATTGGACACCTAAGGCTGGCGAGTGGTTTTTCGATGCTGGCGTGGGTGTTGCAGTTGGCGGTAGAGAGCATTATGCTTATGTAGGCGTTGCTGGTGGTGCAAAATTGGGTATTAAATTCAATGGTGCCCCTGTGAAGTTGGCTATAGATTGGACTCCTGTAGTTGGTCCTGGCATAGGTTACGGCGGTGGAGCAAGCCATGCATCATTCAATGAATATGGTCTTGCTAACCTCGGTATTTCTTGCGTATATTGCTTCTAAAAAGCCGTTTGAAATAGAGAAAAGTGCGTTTTTTTGAAAAAAAGCGCACTTTTTTATCGAAAAATTTGGAGGTATCAAAAAAAGCCTCTATATTTGCACTCGCATTCAGCAAATGGCTCCGTAGCTCAACTGAATAGAGTACTTGACTACGGATCAAGCGGTTCCAGGTTTGAATCCTGGCGGAGTCACGAAGCGAGTGTCTTTTCAGACAGTCGCTGTTTTTTTATAGTTTACAAGGTGGATACCACTACTCCTGGTACTCACTCTTAACCTCTT
>JAZNTY010000186.1:0-7635 GCA_045592005.1 Alistipes sp.
TATGCAACGAAAGTATCTTTTTTTCGACATCGATGGTACACTTGCGGCTGGAGGGTATGGTAACACCTATATTCCTCAATCTACAAAGGTGGCTTTGGAGAAGTTACGCGAGGCTGGACACTTTCTTGCCATAGCAACAGGGCGTTCACAGGCTATGGCAATAGATTATATGCGTGAGTTGGGCTTTGAAAATATGGTTAGCGATGGTGGATATGGAGTGACTATCAATGGAGAGTTAATAGAGATTACACCACTGCCTAAGCAAGATGTTGTGCGGGTAATTGAGGAGTGTAAAGCAAAAGATATTCCGTGGGCATTGCAAGTCGATAATACTGTGGTGCGTAGTGCTCCCGATAGCCGTTTTGAGGAGTTTACCCACGATGTGTATATGTCTACTCAGGTCGTAAATGGTCTTGACCCTAATAACTATGATAATATTTACAAGGCTTATATCGCCTGTTATGCGCCTATGGAGCAGAGCCTTGAGAGTCTGAAAAGTGTGCCATGGGGTCGATTTCATAAGGAGTATATCTTTGTTGAACCGTCTGATAAGGCGTATGGTATTCGTCGTATTATGGACCATTTTGGCGCAGATTATAAAGATGTGGTTGTCTTTGGCGATGCGGCGAATGACCTCTCGATGTTTGTAGATGGTTGGACCAAAGTGGCTATGGGAAATGCTATTGATGCACTCAAAGAGCGTGCTGACTATGTGACAACCGATGTGGATAAAGATGGCATCTATAACGCATGTGTGGCGTTGGGGTTATTTGTTGATGAGGGGGTGTAATCCTCAAAAATCCTCTTTGTATGTATAAAATTATCAAACCAAACCAATAAATTATGAAAAAAGTACTATTATCTCTTTTTGCCGTTGCGACATCTGCAATAGTTGCAGCACAACCTATTATGAGTTATCAGGAGGCTGAGGCAAAGGCAAATGACATTCTTAAGACTCTTACCCTTGAGGAGAAACTGTCAATGACTCAGGGGCATAACCGATTTTTCTTTCCAGGAGTGCCAGAAAAGGGGTTGCCTTATATTTACACCACAGATGCATCTATGGGTGTTAAAAATAAGCAGCGACTACACGATGATGCTGAGATAAAGTTGGCTGAGCGCACAACTCAATTCCCGGCGTTTATAATGTTGGCAGCGACATTTAACCCAGAACTCGCCCGTTCGTATGGTCACGCTGTGGGCGAGGAGGCGCGTATGGCAGGTGCTGGAGTTATTTTGGGTCCAGGAATGAATATCTATCGAAATGCGCGTTGTGGTCGTAATTTTGAGTATTTGGGCGAAGATCCATATCTTGCAGCCTCAATTATTGGTCCTTATGTTACCGGTATGCAGTCAACAGGTACCCTTGCATGTGCAAAACATTTCCTTTGTAATCAGACTGAGTTTTACCGCCGCCGCTCAAACTCTATTGTAGATGAGCGTGCAATAATGGAGATTTATACTCCTGCATTTAAGGCTGCTATTGATGCGGGCGTGGCAACGGTAATGACTGCCTATAATCAGCTCAATGGCGTGTGGACCGGCGAGAGTAAATATGTTATTACAGACCTGTTGCGCGGCACTTTGGGCTTTAAGGGTATGGTAATGTCCGATTGGAACTCTATATATGATTGGAAAAATGTTATTCTGTCGGGTCAAAACCTCGATATGCCAGGCGAAGATGCCTTCTATATCAAGAAAAAACCTGCGGACCTTGTTGCTGAGGGTGTAGTGACAGAACAGGATATCGACAATATGATACGCCCAACTATTGCAACTTGTATCCGTTGGGGTTTGTATGACCGTTATAATAGTGGTAATCAGTATGACTACTCTTTGGAGACTAAACTGCCAGCACATCTTGAAGTTAGCTATCAAACAGCTGCTGAAGGTACTGTTTTGCTCCGCAATAATGGTATTTTGCCATTGAGCACATCCCGCAAGGTGCTTGTTGTAGGAAAGTGGCATAATGAAGTGCCTCATGGTGGTGGCGCTGCTCGCGTATCAGGCTATGACCACCAGCCGCTCAGCAAGGTCTTGGTCGAAAGTTTTGGCAATAATGTAACATTTGTTACAAAACCTACTGATAAGCAGTTAGCTGAAGCGGAGGTCGTTTTGTGTGTTACAGGTACTTATGACGCTGAGGGCACAGAGCGCCCATTTGAGATGGACAAGAAGGACGAGGCTTTAGTTCGTCGTGCTGTTGAGTCTAACCCAAATACCATTGTTATGGTTCACTCTGGTTCAGCTATCAATATGACAGCGTGGGCTGATAAGTGTGCTGCGTTGCTCTATGCTTGGTATCCTGGACAGAATGGTTTGCAGGCTGTACGAGATATAATTATTGGCAAGGTAAACCCTTCAGGTAAGCTGCCAATGACTATCGAGTGTGACTTTGCCGACTCTCCAGCTGTAAAAACTGTTCCTGAGGGCTTTAATCTTGCAAAGGCGAAAGGTAACCCTAATGAGAAAGCTTTCCATCCGTGGACTTATGATGTTCATTACGATGAGTCTGTGCTTGTCGGTTATCGTTGGTATGAGAAGAAGGGTATCAAAACCCTATTCCCATTTGGATATGGCTTGAGTTATACTACTTTTGAACTCTCTAAGCCGAAAATCTTGAGCAAGGGTAAAATTAAGACCTTGACCGACGAAAAACCGTTGAAGGTGGCTATTGAGTTGACTAATACCGGTTCTATGGCAGGTGCTGAAGTAGTTCAGCTGTATATTGCCGAGAAAAACCCAACTGTTTTGCGACCAAATAAGGAACTTAAGGCATCGCGTAAAGTTGCCGTTGAACCAGGGAAAAAGGTTGTGGTTACTTTTGAAGTGGATAAGAAGATGTGTGCTTTCTGGTGCGATAAAAACCACTCTTGGACCACAAATACCGGTCAGTACGAAATACTTATCGGCAATAGCTCTGCTAATATTGTGGCAACTTTGCCATTCGTTGTAGAGTAGAGATATGATGAGGGATATTTATAAATTGATATTATTGGTGCAGCTCTTGTTATTCGCCTCTTGTGGCGGAGCAAACGAAGAGCCTGCGGTAACTATAAAATCCTTGACTGTTAAGCCGAGGTCTGTTACGCTTATTGTTGGTGGTACTATTCAATTTAGTGCCACCAGCGAACCACTTTTGGATGATTTACAGTTGGAATGGAGTTCGGATAATGATAAAGTTGTTCGAGTTGATAGCGATGGCGTAGCAACAGCTGTAGGTCTTGGAAAGTGTGCAGTAATTTGTAGATATGGTGATAGTATCACGGCAAGGGCTTCAGTCAATGTTATTGAGCCCCAACCTGAACCAGAACCCGAACCAGAACCCGAACCACGAACGCTTGAAAGTCTGCTAAGTAAACAACTGATTTTCTCCTCACGCCAACTTACATATCCAGGAACGGTTATGCAATGTTTTGACTTTTATGACTCAAGCGAGAATGGGTATATCTACTTTAGTCAGTGTGGTGGCGATACTACTACGGGTAGTAAGTGGATTGTTGTCCTGAGTCGTGTGAAGAGAGGTGCTTACGGCGACAAGACTGTTAGTGGCGATAGAATGTTATTGCGGTGGTTTGGTCACGGAACAAATCTCTGCGTAGAGCAGGCTACAGATGGAGGAGAGGACTTCGTGTGGCTAAACTCAAATGGTACGGTTTCAAGTACAAGTACCAGCTCGGTGTATGATTACTCCAATAATAAAACCTTCTGTCGTGTTCGCTATCAGCCAAATACTACTTTTGAGCACTATACAGGTGAGAATTTCTATATGGGTAGCTATACGGATACAAGTGGTAAAAGATGGACAGTTAGTAGTCTTCAGGTAAGTATTGACTTTGAATATCGACGAATGCTTATTACCTGTACTTCAAGCGGTACTCGCCATTATGTCATACACGACCTTGATGCGGTCCTTGCACTTGGGGAGCAACTCGTTACCTTAGAGCGTATTTGGGGTGGCGAAGCTGGTACTAATACAGAACGCAAAAGGGGTACTACCACACTCTCGGCGCGTGTGCTTGATAACCTTACACCTCTTGGCTCTTTCCGAATAACATCTAATCTCAACTCTGGTAAATATGATATGACCTACTCTTGTAGTTTTCAAGGACAAGCTATCTATGGGAATAAGGTGTTCTGGTATGAAGGACAGCCTCTTGAGTCGGTGGCTGGTAGTGGAGTCTATGATAATGCGCGGGCGTATGTAGAGGTATTTGACTACAAAGGCACACGCCTTGCACCACGAACAAGGGTGGCGGCAGTGTCAGACTTTGATAATATGAAACAACTGCTAAATCTTAACGCAAATCTATTCTCTGAGGCAGAGGGTATGCAGATAAAGAATGGCGGTAAGAAATTATATCTTGGTATCACTACCCACCTTGCCGGTGCAACGACAAAAAATCGACTATCAACTATTCTTGAGTACGACTATTCAGAGTAGTGGACATTTTCTAACTATTATTTGATATCAAGAGCTTGCTTATGCGCAGGCTCTTGTTGTATATTCTGTAGTTGTGCGTCATTATCTAATTTTTAATAAATTCTACAACTTTACTACCCCCCCCCATTTGAACTTTTTGGGAGGGGCGTTTTTTATCCATACAAGTCAAATAATACTCATATTTGTTTGTTTTGGGTTATGATAATAAAAGCCATTATATATATATTCCACTCCATATTGGTGTTCAGGTTAATCTCTTTAAGGAGGGTGGTATATTTTGTAATACAGGACCTCAATTCGGATGGCTTGTGGCGAGTAAATTTGATGATGAAAAGGTTGATTTAAGCGATGAGGATACAGCCTATACCAATTGGGCTGTTAGATTTGGTGTAAAGTGGAATAGTGGAGAGATATATGCTTTGTATCAAACAGGCATCTCTAAAAATATGAAAGATGTAGAGTTTTGGGGTGTTGGTCTTGGGTTCTGTTTTTAAGCGGCTGTATTGTTCATTAGGGGGGGGCAATGTCTTGCAGTCCCCTTTTTCTATGCAAATTTTGGAGATTTGAAAGGTTTTGTTATCTTTGTACCCCTGAACCTAAAAACTACAAAATATTAGATGAAGAAAGTACTCTCATTTTCGATGTTGCTGATGGTCGGGTTGTTGCTATCGCAACTGTTGCCGAATATTATGGGGGAGAGCTATCAGACACTCTCAGCGGTAGTGTATATGCTGCTGGGTACCTGCTTGTCATTTATTATGATTAATGTGGGGCGAGAGTTTGAGCTTGACAAGGGTAATGTAGGTAGTTATGTGAAGGACTACTGTGTAGCGATGCTTGCAGCGGCGGCACCGTGGCTTCTTATAGCTATTTACTACATCTTTTTTCTGCTCCCGCCAGAGTTGTGGGGAAGTGGTACTGCGTGGAAAGAGACCCTCCTTTTGAGCCGATTTGCAGCTCCTACATCGGCTGGTATACTCTTCTCAATGCTTGCGGCTATAGGTCTTCAGCAGAGCTGGATATATAAAAAAATACAGGTATTAGCGATATTTGATGACCTTGATACCATATTGTTGATGATACCGTTGCAGATAGCTATGATTGGCTTGCAGTGGCAAATGGCAGCAATATTATTTATCGTCTTTGGCTTGCTCTATATTGGCTGGAAAAAGATGAGTTGCTACAAGATGCGTCAGGAGTGGTGGGCAATTCTTTGTTATGCGTTTTTGATATTCAGCCTAACACACTTTATATATGTTGTTACAAAGCACCTTTTTGGTGCTGAGGATGCACTGCATATCGAGGTGCTGTTACCTGCATTTGTATTTGGTATGGTTATTAAGCGTGAACATCGCGACTCAAATAGTGACGCAACTATTACCACGGCAATATCTATGATATTTATGCTTCTGGTGGGTATGAGTATGCCTCAAATTAGTGCGAGTGTAAATAGTGTCGGTAGTAGCATTATGGCATCACAGCCAATGCCGTCGTGGGGTGTTATTGCCCTTCATGTTTTGGCGGTATCTTTACTTTCTAATATTGGAAAACTTGTGCCTGTGTTATTTTATCGTAATCACACCATTAAGGAGCGTTTGGCACTATCTATAGGAATGTTTACCCGTGGAGAGGTCGGCGCCGGCGTGATATTTATTGCCTTGGGTTATAACATTGGAGGTGCAGCGTTGCTTATATCTGTGTTGACTCTTGTGCTCAATCTAATATTGACCGGAGGCTTTGTTCTTATTGTTAAGAAATTGGCTATCAGCTCATATAATGATTAGTGCAAACAATGCTAACGAAAAAGTGACATTGAAAAAAATGTCACTTTTTTTGTTGTTTTTGTTGAAAAATACATAAAATTTGCTATCTTTGTTAATTGATTAACACAGAAATGAACTTTAACACAAATTATAAAAACCTAAAACTATGGCTAAAGTATTAAAAATCAGGGATTTGACTTTGCGAGATGGTCAGCAGTCGTCATTTGCTACCCGTATGACACAGGCTCAGGTTGAGCGCTGTTTGCCGTACTATAAGGATGCGCACTTCTTTGCTATGGAGGTGTGGGGCGGCGCGGTGCCTGACTCGGTAATGCGTTATTTGAGCGAGAACCCGTGGACTCGCCTGGAGTCTATCAAGGCGGCTGTGGGAGATGTATCTAAGCTTACGGCTCTGTCAAGAGGTCGCAACCTCTTTGGCTATGCTCCTTATACAGACGAAATTATTGAGGGTTTCTGTCGTAACTCTATTGAGAGTGGCTTGGGTATTATGCGTATCTTTGACTGTTTGAATGATGTTGACAATGTAAAGTCTACTATTAAATATGTAAAGAAGTATGGCGGTGTTGCAGATTGTGCAGTTTGCTATACTGTAGACCCTAAATATCCAAAGTTGAGTTTCTGGGACAAGCTTAGAGGTAAAAAGAACCCTGCTTTGGTATTTACCGATGACTACTTTGTAGGTAAGGCGAAGGAACTCGCTGCTCTGGGTGCTGATATGATTACCATCAAGGATATGTCAGGTCTTATTCCTCCACAGCGTGTAAGTGCTTTGGTTAAAAAACTCAAGGCTGCGGTATCTATTCCTGTAGACTTCCATACACACTGTACTCCTGGTTATGGTCTTGCTTCTGTATATGCAGCTATTGCTGCCGGCGTAGATGTTGTTGATACAAACTGCTGGTGGTTTGGTGGCGGTACCGGTGCTCCAGCATTGGAGTTGGTATATCTCTTCTGCCAGAAGATGGGTATTGACTTGGGTGTAAATATGGAGGCAGTAGCTAAGATTAATGCAGAGTTGCAGAGCATCCGTTCTGAACTAAATGTTTCTGTATTTGGTCAGGATAAGCCAGCTCCAAAGGCATTTAATCCTCTTACAGATGCTGTTCCTGCGGAGGTTGAGGCTCAGTTAAATCGTGCAGTAAAGGCGGCTCAGAGCGAGGATTTTGCAACATTGCTTGAGGCTGCGCAGGCTATTGAGGCTTACTTCGGCTTCCCGGCTCCAAATAAGCTTGTTCAGGAGGCAGAAATTCCTGGAGGTATGTATTCAAATATGGTTGCTCAGTTGCAAGCTCTTAAGGCTGAGGATATTCTACCTCGTGCAATGGAGTTAATTCCTACAGTGCGTCTTGCAGCGGGTCTTCCACCGCTCGTAACTCCAACTTCTCAGATTGTAGGTGCTCAGGCTGT
>JAZNTY010000187.1:0-7764 GCA_045592005.1 Alistipes sp.
TATATGATGGGCGAATAGCCTCGTGAGCCTCCTGAGCGCCCTTGCTGTGGGTGGTATAGTTGCGCGGATTGGAATATTTAGCGCCAAATAGCGTTGTAACCTCCTGCTTACAAGCAGATATAGCGAGATTGGAAAGGTTGACAGAGTCGGTACGCATATAGGTAATAAGACCCTGCTCATAGAGGCGCTGAGCCACAGACATAGTCTGAGAGACAGACATTCCGAACTTACGAGAAGCCTCCTGCTGAAGTGTAGAGGTGGTAAATGGAGGTGCCGGATAGCGCTTCGTCGGCTTAACCTCACTATGGACAACGGTAAAAGAGGCACTCTTGCACAGCTCAAGCATCTGCTCAGCCTCCTGCTTACTATTAAAGCGCTGGGAGTACTCAGCCTTAAAGATTACCCTATTCTCATCCTCCAAAGAGTAGAACTGAGCTACCACGCGGTAGTAGCTGGAGCTACTGTGGGCGATAATATCTCGCTCACGCTCGACGATAAGACGCACAGCCACACTCTGCACACGACCTGCCGAAAGTGACGGTTTAACCTTCTTCCACAAAATTGGAGAGAGCTCAAAACCGACAATACGGTCCAACACTCGGCGAGCCTGCTGCGCATTGACTAAATTAAGGTCTACAGTGCGCGGGTTTTCAATAGCGTTGAGTATAGCATTTTTAGTAATCTCGTGAAAGACGATACGACGAGTTCTATCTACCGGCAGTCCAAGCACCTCTGTAAGATGCCACGCGATAGCCTCTCCCTCGCGGTCTTCATCGGATGCAAGCCAGACGGCATCCACCTTCTTTGAGAGCTTTGACAGCTCATCTACAATCTTCTTCTTCTCTGCCGAGACCTCATAGCAGGGCACAAAACCATTCTCTATATCTACACCAAGCCCCTTCTTTGCCAAATCTCTAATATGACCAAAGCTCGATTTTACAATATAGTCCTTACCAAGAAAACGCTCAATAGTCTTAGCCTTTGCCGGGGACTCGACGATAACCAGATTTTGCATTATTCTCTCTTTTTCTGTTTACGCAACGAAACCTAAGTCGTTAGCTTAGGTTTCCATTTACTTTATTCAATTTACTATCTATCAATTACTTAACCATTGTATAGGTCAACTCAATATGTATTGGTGCCGCCGTACCCGAAGCTCCTTGCAGTTCGGTATGCAGGAATGTATATGGCGAGACAGCCTCAGGACCGAGGAAGATGGTTCGCGGAGTGACCTCCTCGTCATAATCCTCAATCTTCTCTATCGAATTGACATAGTTACATAGGCGCTGCATAAAACCTGTGATATCCATCTCATAGCAGCCGCGGCTACGGTTCAAATAACCACCATAAGCAAGTTCTGTAGAGTATTGACTCTCGTACTTAGGGTCATAGTCGGCAATACCCTTCAACTTAGCCACATTTGTATAAGAGCCTAAGCGCGAGATAGACTCATCCATAAGTGGGGTAAGTAGATGAGCATTATTCATATTGCTCTCCCAGCTATAATCAGCGCCCTTCAGGTAGACATAGAGGCGACATTGATTTACACCTATGGCGCGGTACTTAACACCCTCCTGTTCGTGGTTAAATGCCTCCTTTATCTCCTTAAGGAACTCGTCTGTAAGATATATTTCGGTGCTTACGCCCGCTACGCCGTCAACATAGCACTCCGAGACCTCTGTACGGGCGCTATTAGGGAGCTTCTTGCCCGACTCATCGTATGCAGCAATATTGTAATTGCCTACAAGTGAGCCTGTATAGTCGTGGCGAATAGAGTTTACAGAGATGTTTATCACACCCTCCATACCCTCATAATATCGACCATATGTGTCTGTATAGCCCTCAATAGACTCATCATAGAAGTAGTAATTTGCACCGATAGTATCCTTTACCAAAGTAGGGTCAAGCGGATTGCGACTTCTGCCCTGCAACTGTAAGCCAGAGGATGAGAGGTCAAAGCTATAGAGTGCGCCACGCTTAGAGGCATCTACCCCCTCAAGCACAGGCTTGATATAGATACCGTGAAAGTGCTCTTGCCACTTCTTCTCGTCGCTATAGAGGCTATCTACATCTCTTGCATAGCCGTCCCACTCCTTATTTGTGTCGTAATCCTCAGGGATAAGCATCATACGGCGCACAAAGTCCCAAGTCTGACCATTACGCGACATATCCACCGGAGTAAGGTCGATAGTTGTTGTCTTTGGACCTGTCTTTTCGCCATCTGGGAAGGTAAAGGTAAATATCGGCTTTGTAGGGTCGTATACCTTGTCTAAGCTACAATTTGCATAAGCGGTGGTATCCGTTTCGTTAGCAACATTACCCAACAACGGTTTAGTAAGCTCATAAATCTCATACCTTACAGGAGTAAGTGTATCTCTACCGTAGTCATTGATTGTGAGTATCAACGACATAGTATCGAAGATAGGCATATAGCCAAAGCCGGTCTCCTTGTCAACGCTATTCATAAAGATTATTGACGAGGCGAGCGAGGAGGTACGCATACCAAAGGTATCGCAGTGCTCTACGCCGATATAGCCATTAGATACATTGCTTGACAGCAGTGAGTCGGTATGGTAGAGCGAGGTGCGGAAAAACTTCGCCTCACGCTCTATATATTCGCTCTTATCCTCTGTGCTGGCTGCGGCATTAAACTTAATAACCTTGCCACCCTTGAAGGTCAGGTGGCGCATTACCATCTTCTGGTGGTCAGGAATAATATCGTAGCCCAACTCGGTATCGACATTTGCCGAGCAGCCGACTGCTAAAATAGCCACAGCGACTATTAACGACAGAGCTTTGAAATTAAAGTTCATCATAGAATTTTGTATAATTATCATAAAATCCTTCACTCTGAGGCGCAATATACTCCATAACCTTCTTACCGGCAGCACGAGCCTGCTCAAGCAGCTGCGTATCGACAGAGGCAGAGCCTGCAATAACGCCATCAACATTCGACATAACGAAACGATAGAGATTTTCGTATGAAGGATTGTCAATAATTCCTATATTTTCATCATTTATACCCTCGCTAACAATTTTTTGGCGCAAAGCATCAGTCAATGGAGTCTGGAAACGGTCCTGATAAAGCGAACTGACAATCTTCACATCGCGGAAAAGAGGGTCATTATTAAAGACCTTGCGCAGGTAGAGTGGCACTATTGATGAGAACCAGCCGTGGCAGTGAACTACATCAGGAGTCCAGCGCAACTTCTTAACGGTCTCCAGCACGCCACGAGCGAAAAAGACCATACGCTCGTCGTTATCCGAGAACTCTACACCCTCTTCATCCACCGTAGTAGCACGGCGAGAGAAGAAGTCCTCATTGTCGATAAAGTATATCTGTATACGCGCCGATGGGATAGAGGCTACCTTGATAATGAGCTGGTGGTCGTTATCATCTATAATAAGGTTCATTCCCGACAATCGGATGACCTCGTGCAACTGATTACGACGCTCGTTGATACAGCCATAACGGGGCATAAAGGTGCGAATTTCATTACCTCGCTCCTGCATAGCCTGCGCCAACTGACGACAAAGCAACGACTCCTCATTCTCCGGTAGGTAAGGGGTTATCTGCTGGCAGATATATAGGATTTTATGGTTTGCCATAGGTTATTATTTTTACTGTAAAGTTACGACTTTTTTACTATAAAATCAACATCGCATCGCCGTATGTACCAAAGCGATAGCCCTCGTCAACAGCAATCTTGTAAGCATTCATTACCTTCTCATAACCGCCAAATGCAGCCACCATCATAAGTTGGGTTGAATAAGGCAGGTGGAGGTTCGAAATCATCGCATCGGCAACGGTAAAGTCGTACGGAGCGAAGATAAATTTATTGGTCCAGCCATTTTGAGGCTTAATCATACCGTGAGTAGAGACTACAGTCTCCAAAGTACGCATAACGGTGGTACCCACAGCCACAATCTTATGACCTTCGCTCTTTGTACCGTTCAGCTCCTGCGCTGCAGTCTCTGAGACAAAGAACTGCTCCGAGTCAACCTTATGCTTTGACAAATCTTCCACATCCACACTACGGAAGTTGCCCAAACCGGCATGCAGAGTGACGAACGAGCGCTCGATACCCTTAATCTCCATCCATTTGAGCAGGTGTTTCGAGAAGTGCATTCCCGCTGTAGGGGCTACAACAGCACCCTCCTTTTCGGCAAAGATTGTCTGATAACGCTCCGCATCCTCCGGCTCTACAGTCTTACGCACCCAGCGTGGCAGAGGAGTCTCGCCTAAGCGGTAGAGAGTCTGCTTAAACTCCTCATACGAACCGTCATAGAGGAAACGAAGGGTACGACCACGAGAGGTGGTGTTATCAATAACCTCGGCACCCAAGATATCATCCTCGCCAAAATAGAGTTTATTGCCTATACGGATTTTACGCGCAGGGTCTACAAGCACATCCCACAATCGAAGTTCACTATTGAGCTCTCGAAGCAGAAAGATTTCAATCTCTGCACCTGTCTTCTCCTTGTTACCATAGAGGCGAGCCGGAAAGACCTTTGTGTCGTTAAAGACGAAACGGTCGTGCTCCTCAAAGTAGTCAAGCACATCGGAGAAGGTGCGATGTTCAACCTCGCCCGTATCACGATGTAGGACCAAAAGGCGCGAGTCATCACGATTAATTGCCGGATACTGAGCTATAAGGTCCGGCTTAAATGGATATTCGTATTGCGATAGTTTCATATACTACATCTTTTTTAGACAAAAAGCATATCAATAGTTTTACGAATTTTTTTCTATTTTGTTTCACAAGAAGTGAGATTTTTTAGAAAATCTTCAAGTTGCATAGCATTTTCCACCCTAAAATCGCCACTTGCTGTGCGTCGAAGGGCTGTTAGGTAGGCTCCACTACCGAGCGCCTCGCCTATTTCGCCGGCTAATGAGCGGATATATGTACCCTTGCTGCACTCCACACGGATACGAATACGCGGCAACTCATAGTGTTCAAGAGCGATTGAGTAGATATTTATCAGAGCCTTCTTCAGCTCCACCTGCTCACCCTGACGGGCAATCTCATAGGCGCGCACGCCCTCAACCTTCTTTGCCGAATAGAGCGGTGGCGACTGTAAACGCTCACCCTCAAGGGAGCGCAGAGCCTCCTCAACCAACTCTTTGGTAATGTGCTCTATAGGATAGGTCTTATCTACCGGATGCTCCATATCGAAGCTCGGCGTGGTGGCTCCCAACATCAGTTCCGCCACATACTCCTTACGCTCAGCCTGCAACTTATCTACCTGCTTTGTCGCACGACCTATGCAGACCAACAAAACACCCGTAGCAAGTGGGTCAAGAGTGCCGGCGTGACCCACTTTAATCTTGCGGTTGCCCATCTTTTGCAGACGGAACTTAACCTTGCGCACAACATCTGCCGAGGTCCACTCATACGGCTTATCAATAAGGGCTACATAGCCATCCTCGACCAAATTTATATCTTTGATATCCATTACCTATTATTATAATACAGAGGCAAGTAGCGCCACAATACCAGCCACAGCGCAATATGCCGCAAACCAGATAAGTTTACCTCGCTTAACCACATCAATCATCCACTTGCAAGCCAAACAGCCTGTAATAAATGCCGCCAAGAAGCCCGCTACCAACGGAATAGTATCCACACCGCCGCCAAAGTCACCCTTTAGACAGTCAAGTAGCGCATTACCCAAAATCGGAGGCAAGACCATTAAAAAAGAGAACTGAGCTATGCTCTGCTTATTATTGCCTAACAGCAGTCCGGTAGCTATAGTTGTACCTGAACGCGACAAGCCTGGAAGTACCGCCACAGCCTGAGACAGACCGATTATAAAGGCATCACGATAGGACAACTGCTCCTTAACTCGCGGCTTAGCATAGTATGCAAAAGTGAGCAGCAGCGCTGTAACAAGCAACATAACCCCAACAACTACTATTGACGAGAAGGCTATCTCAATATAGTCCTTAAAGAACAGCCCCACAATACCTATTGGTATCATCGAGATAACTATCTTGAGCACATACGCCTGCTCCTGAGTAAAGGTACGACTGAAAACGCCCTTAATAAGTCGCCAAATCTCAGCCCAAAGTACAACAATAGTACTGAGCACCGTAGCGGCGTGTAGCGTAAGGGAGAAGGTTAAGTCACTCTCCGGGTCCAAATTGGTACCTAAAAGTTCGTTTACCAACTGCAAATGCCCACTGCTCGACACCGGCAAAAACTCCGTAAGTCCCTGAACTATACCCAATAATATCGCTTGCAAAGTATCCATAACGAAAAATTTGGTGCAAAGATAGTAAAAATATTGCAAATCCGCGCGTTTAGTGCTCTTTGCGACTTTTATCGTATAAAACCAAAAGGCGTAATAAACGACCCATACCGAGCACCCTCCATTTTGCACTTTGAGTAATTTTTGCTACCTTTGCCTGATTATATACTCTTTATAGAAGTTATTTTTATGAATTTGCAACAATTTAACCGTTTGAACAGGTGGGTCGGCTGGGCTGTGTTTGCCATAGCTGCGGTGGTCTATCTGCTTACAATAGAGCCCTCTTCGAGCCTTTGGGACTGCTCGGAGTTTGTGGCAACATCCTACAAATTGGAGGTGGGACACCCTCCTGGTGCACCACTATTTATGCTTGTGGCACGCATAGCCACCATCCTTGCGCCCTCATCGTACTATGTGCCACATATGGTTAATGGTATGAATGCACTTGCAAGTGCCTTCTGCATCCTGTTTCTCTTTTGGACTATTACACACATTGCCCGCCGTCTATATACTCGTGCCGGAGAGACTCTGACCGAGGCAAAAGCATATACTGTATTGGGCGCTGGAGCTATTGGAGCTTTAGCCTACACCTTTACCGACACATTTTGGTTCTCCGCAGTCGAAGGAGAGGTTTATGCCCTATCCTCTATGTTCACAGCCTTAGTGGTTTGGCTTATGCTCCGCTGGGAGGAGGAGGCTGAGAGTAGCCACTCGTGGCGTTGGATAATACTTATCGCCTACCTTATGGGTCTGAGTATCGGCGTACATATCCTCAACCTGCTTACCATACCGGCATTGGTGTTTATCTACTACTTCCGCAAGTGGGATAAGATTACCATCAAGGGACTTATCTACGCTACCCTTATTGCCGGTGCTATATTATTGGTAATCAATGGCATAATTATACCATATACCGTATACATCGGCATGTTGGTAGATATCTGGTTTGTCAACTCTTTATCCCTACCGGTAAATAGCGGCATAGTGTGCTTTGTTATAGCTATGTTCTGCCTTTTGGGTTGGCTGATATACTACACTCACAAGCGTGGCGCTGTGATTTGGAACCTCATAGCGGTATGTGTGACGATGATTATGCTCGGCTTCTCGTCCTATGCTTCGGTAACCATTCGCGCATCGGTAAACCCTCCGATGAACTCCAACAACCCGAACAACCCAGCCGCGCTACTGTCGGTTCTCAACCGCGACCAATATGGTAATCGTCCACTCATATATGGTGCATCCTACGCAGCGCCTATTGAGAGTTATACCGAAAAGACGGTCTATAATTTCAACCCGTCAAGCAACAAGTATGACGAACTAACAACCGTCGATAGTTATATCTACCCGGATAAGTTTATGCACCTCTTCCCTCGTATGTGGAACTACCTGAAAAAGGAGCAGGACTACAAGCCGTGGGCTGCATATCGCACAAAGGAGGAGATTGTGCGTGACGACAATGGAGAGGTAGTTCGTGACGATAGTGGCAAACCTATACGCCAGACGGTCTTTGAC